>CAXBGL010000168.1:0-5025 GCA_963975255.1 uncultured Nitrosomonas sp.
CTAAAGACTAATTAGATCCCCGTGGCAAGACCACGGGGAATCACAAGTTGAATGTCCTCGAAGTCGATTTTTCAGGCGTGGAACCTTATGGAGAAAGGAGGCTGAGGCTACTAATGGATGACTTCAAACAATTACGAAAAATTAGTGGATCGAAATAGCGCCTGCTTTACCGTGCAAAAGCTCCTATAAGTTTGGCAATTTGTGCTTTTGAGCGCACGCTGTTATTACTATCACGGTTCGATGATTTTCTTAATGGTGATAAACCTGGGCTGAATCAGAGTGAGAAGAGAAGCCTAAATAGAAGGCAGATATGCCAAATACTAGTACTCCTTCAATTTGAGATATTTGTCGGACTCTAAATAACTCAAAAAAGAAAAGAATATGAATCCATACATTGTTTCTTTGTTACTTGTGTTGTTAGCAGCGACACCTGCCTACTCAACGGATCCAGCGGATGAACAGCGGCTTGATGAAATCACAGAGCGTGGAACACATGTCATGCCGTTCGATTTGGAGAAAACGACACATGTTTTCTCCAAAGTAGACAATGGCGGGATCCAACAGGTTACTGCCAAAGACAAATCCGATATTGAGCAGATCCAATTGATACGCGATCATTTATTGGAAATTTCTGAAGAATTCAAGCAGGGTGATTTTTCCAAACCAGCCCATATTCACGGGGAAGACATGCCAGGATTGGCTGAATTGAAAACCGCCAGTCCTGGCCAAATCAAGATTGAGTATAGGTGGCTTCCTGATGGTGCGCAGATCAATTATTCCACCGAACTGCCACAATTTATCAAGGCAATCCATCAATGGTTTGACGCCCAGTTAAGCGATCACGCACGTCATGCTGTTCCCGGACATCCGCACCGGCGAATAACAATTCCTAATAATATCAACTGGATCGAGGCTCTTAGCACAACCGATTGAATACACAACCCACTTATTTTGTAAAATTATAAGAGATCGAATAAAGAACATGGGACAACATTACCTGGATCACTTATTCGCACCTCACGCCATCGCAGTGTTCGGTGCCAGCATACAGCCTAAATCGGTCGGAACCCGGTTATTTCAGAATATTATCGAGGGCGGTTTCACTGGCCCAGTTTATCCTATCAATCCAAAATATAAAAAATTGGATCGTAAGACATGCTACCCTTCCATTCGCGCGATTGGTAAGTCTGTTGACCTGGCGGTAATCGCTACACCGGCAGCAACCGTATCTGAGATCATCCATGAATGCGGGGAGCATGGCGTACGCGCTGCCATTATTCTTTCCTCTGGTTTCGAAGATATGCAAGGTGATGCTGAGAAATATCGAAAGACCGTGTTGGTAGAGGCTCGACATTACGGCATTCGAATCCTGGGGCCGAATTGTCTCGGCATAATCCGTCCCGCCACTAATTTAAACGCCACATTCAGCAAAAATAATGCGCAACCCGGTAATCTCGCCCTGATATCGCAATCCGGAGCACTGTGTACTGCCGTCCTCGACTGGGCCACGGCTTGCAATGTAGGGTTTTCTGCCGTGGTGTCATTAGGCAATGCACTCGATATCGGCTTCGGCGACGTGTTGGATTATCTTGCACTCGATCCCAATACCGACAGTATTCTATTGTATGTTGAAGGCATTCGGGATGCCCGTAGTTTCATGAGTGGGCTGCGCATCGCCGCGCGCATGAAACCGGTTATCGTTCTCAAGGTTGGCCGCCATCATGAAAGTGCACATGCTGCCCTTTCTCATACCGGCGCCATGGTGGGATCCGATGATATATTTGACGCGGCGCTACGGCGCGCCGGTGTTGTGCGTGTCATGACTATTGAGCAATTGTTTTCTGCCGCTCAATTGCTCTCCACAACACACCGCGTACATGGCAATCGCCTCGCTATTGTTACCAATGGTGGTGGCCCGGGCATCATGGCCGCCGACCGAGCAATTGATTTGGGTGTGGACATCGCTAAACTTACTGAATCAAGCATACAACAGTTAAACAATTCTCTACCAACACATTGGTCGCATGGCAATCCAATAGATATACTCGGTGACGCTACACATGAGCGTTATCGCACTGCAGTCGAGGTCTGTTTACACGATACTAATGTGGATGGAGTATTGGTGATACTCACGCCACAGGCGATGACGGAACCTCTACAGGCAGCCAAGGCCGTCATTGATGCTTCTGTTGACGCAGGCAAACCCGTGCTGGCCTGCTGGATGGGCGAACTACAGGTAGAAACCGCTCGGGAACTGCTTACAAAACATAAAATACCTGTTTTTTTAAACACTGATGCCTCCGTTGAAGCATTTGCCTATCTTGCCAGCTATCACCGTAACCAGAAGTTACTGATGCAAGTACCAGGACCGTTGGCGCGAAGCAGTGAACCTGATATCAACGGTGCACGCATGATCATTGATGGTGTCCTGGCGGAACGGCGCGCCACACTCAGCAGCCTGGAAGCCAAGGCCTTACTGACAGCTTTCGGCATAACCGTCATGCCTGCGGCTATGGCGCGGTCTGGCAATGAGGCGTTGGTTGCTGCGGAATCTCTCGGATTCCCGATTGCAATGAAAATCAATTCACCCGATATCAGCCACAAGTCCGATGTCAACGGGGTGCGATTAAACATCGTCAATGCCGAGGCGATACGCGGTACTTATAACGAACTGGTCGCCACTGTACAGGCCTTGCGTCCCGACGCCAAGATAGAGGGTGTCACGGTAGAACGGATGTATAACAACCCACATGGGCGGGAACTTTTGATCGGGGTGATTCGTGACCCCGTGTTCGGCCCGATCATCAGCTTTGGTGCGGGTGGTACGATGGTCGAAATAATGCGGGATCATGCAGTGGCTATCCCCCCGCTCAATAACTTCATTATCTCCGACTTGATTAACCAGACTCACGTATCAAAACTACTAGGAAAATTTCGCAATTTGCCCGCTATAAGTATCCCTGCCGTGCAACATGTCTTGCGGCGTCTTTCAGAAATGGTGTGTGAACTGCCGCGGATCCGTGAATTGGATATCAATCCACTCATCGCAGATGAGGATGGAGCGGCGGCATTGGATGTGCGCGTGGTCGTTGACGTGCATGCACCGATGCTGAAACCCTATGCACACATGGCTATCCATCCTTATCCCTCTCATTTATTGAAGCACTGGCAACTGACCGATGGCACGGACATCACCATTCGACCCATACGTCCGGAAGATGCCAAAATAGAGCAAACCTTTGTGAAAAATCTTTCAGTGCAATCGAAATACTTCCGTTTCATGCAAGTTCTACAAGAACTCACACCACAGATGCTCGTCAGGTTCACCCAGATAGATTATGATCGTGAGTTGGCATTGATTACTGTGATAAGCGAAAGAGGTCGTGAGATTGAGATTGGCGTGGCGCGCTATGTGACGACACCAGATGGTGAAAGCTGCGAATTCGCTTTGGTAATCTCCGATGAGTGGCAACAAAAAGGTATCGGATCACGACTCCTAACTTGCCTGATAGAGGCGGCAAAAACTAAAGGATTTAAAACGATGGAAGGTGAAGTATTGGCGAGTAATCTCGCTATGCTCAGGCTGACTAAAAATCTTGGATTTACGTCATACATAAGCAAAGACGATCCTGCTATTGTGGTAATCATCAAGGCGCTTTAAGCTGAATCAATCGCACCAATTCCAATATTCCCAAGGCCGAGACATGTATGCGTTTGCTACTTGTTACACTTCGCCCTATTCTCTTATCCTAATTACACAAAATTAGGCATAATGTGTTTGTGTATATTAAAGTTACGGGTAACATTTCATGCCCTCAGTAGATAAATTACCAACTGCGTATATTAGCCACCCTGATTGCCTAAAGCATGACATGGGGTCGTATCATCCTGAAAGTCCGCAACGACTGGTGGCCATTGAAAATCAATTGCTGGTTTCGAAATTACTGCCGCGACTACAACGTCATGACGCACCACTTGTCAGCATAGAACAGCTAGCGCGCGTACATACACAAGAATATATTAAAAGGGTACAACTTGCTTCCCCTAAAACGGGGTTGATTAACCTTGATCCTGATACAGCGATGAATCCCTTTACGCTGAATGCGGCATTACGTGCGGCAGGCGCTACAGTACTGGCAGTTAAACTGGTACTTGAAAATATTGTAAAAAACGCCTTCTGTGCCATTCGTCCACCCGGTCACCATGCCGAATCAGCGTGCTCCATGGGGTTTTGTCTGTTTAACAATGTTGCAGTCGGTGTTGCACATGCAATTGATCAGTATCACTTACACCGTGTTGCAATCGTTGATTTTGATGTACACCACGGCAATGGTAGCGAGGAAATTTTCCGTAATAATACGCACGTCATGCTGTGCTCAACCTTTCAACACCCATTCTATCCCAATTGTGGTGCTGATAGCAGCAGCCCGCATATTATCAATGTGCCCCTGTCAGCGGGGGCTGACGGTATGGTTTTTCGCAAGGCGGTAACCGATTATTGGCTACCAGCACTGGAAGACTTCCAGCCGGAGATAATCTTTGTATCTGCTGGTTTTGATGCACATCGGGATGATGAGATGGCGCAATTATGTTTATGTGATGAAGATTATGTCTGGGTCACGCAGCAAATAAAAGTAATGGCAGACAAACATGCCTGTGGTCGTATCGTGTCGGTGCTGGAAGGTGGTTATGAGTTGAATGTGCTCGGGCGTTGCGTAACAGCGCATCTTAAGATACTCAGCGAATGCCAAGACTTATAGCTAGCAACCTGGCAGCGTATAGTGCATTGACTGGATTTCGAGTACAACACTGCTGCCCTCGGTACTGCACGCAATTGACGATTATGTGGCAGCAAAGGGGCAAGAAACACACATCGACAACATTGCCGCACAACGCAATGACTTCACCTGTGCAAGCATTTAAAGTTTTGGATTTGTCCATTAATACAAACCTATAAACTTTCTATGATCGTTCACTACTGTCCCGTTAACTTTCACACCAAGTCCATCTGGCAATTGTTAGCAT
>CAXBGL010000169.1:0-4992 GCA_963975255.1 uncultured Nitrosomonas sp.
ATCACGTTCTTGCCACAAATTCGCCTTGGCAATTAAGTGTGTCGCATCAACAAAGAAGGTTACCCAAATTATTTGTACAAAGTTTAGCGACACAGGAAAAATACGTTTTGTAGGCTGGAAATCAAGGCAATAAGTCACTACAACCTGATTTATAGATCTAAAATTGATTAAAAAAACATCAATTGCTCAGAAAATAACAGTATCCCAGATCCCTATTTTAAAATTGGGCTTTTGCAAAAGTCTCAACAAGTATAAGAACAGTTCTCATCGATCTCGATATTACGCATGTCCGAGATAATTACAAGTCTGGCAACAGGATTGATTTTTGGCGAGAATTGATTAATTCGCCATGCACAGGTAGTTGCTTGATTGCGGTCGAGTGGATTTTCTTGGTTTTAATGACTTAACTTTGTCAGTACTGATTTGCTGCAGAGCCCGAGAACGCCAACAGTTAATTGCTGCTCTAACTCAGTTGCTTTTTCAGTAGGACAAAAGACAATAATTGTGATGATATGGTTGGCGAATTCGTTAGTACTCAATAATACACGTGGTTCAGATCCAGGAAAATCCACACCTGTATGTTTCTCTATATAGGAGATATATCGCTTGGCAACTTCATTGAATTCATAGGAAAATGTATTGATTTCCGTAATAATCCAATCACGGATGTCAGATACATTTGTAGTCGGTCCAATAACAATATCGAAACTATGAAACACATACCGTTTGGAGAAATTCAGATTCTTTACAGGCGCTGACAAAAATAAGCTGTTAGGAATCATTACTGTCTTACCCGTAAAAGTATAATTGTTGGGTATGCTACCAAGTTCCTGCATGGTTGTAGAGAATATATTATAGTCAATGACTTCACCTCTATATTTCCCAACTTCAATCCAATCATTGATAGCAAACATACCAGAGCCAGCACGCATTAATGCACCACTAAAACACAAAATCAGTTCTTTTGTTGCGATTACTAATGCTAGCGCCACTGCAGCAAGCGAAAAGGCAAAATTATTTAATTCCGACCACCAGATACCAAATAATCCAATAAAAATAATTGACCAGGATAGATTTTTTACTCTGGTTATCCACTGCCTTTGTTTTTCAGTCAAAATGTTACTGTTGCGTTTGATGAGATAAACAAAGAGAGCTCGAACTAACAACAACAGTATGACTAACACATAACTTTGTAATTGCTTGTTGTTTAGAAAAGCAATTGATAGCTCAAGATTCGTCATAATAACAGCCCAAAGTTATACATTAAGTTAAGATGCTTACTTTTGAAGTATCGAGAGTCTTAGTATGGCCTAAATGGGATCACTAAGGGAGTTCAGAAACCAGGGTATCAACTTTATCTAGCTAGAAACGAAGCAGAAAAAAACAATAATATAAAAATTGAACTGGTAAATCTAGGTGTTATTTTTGGAAAAAACCGGCAGAATCCCAACTCTTATTGATACCTTTGGATATTCAAAATATTGATGATCTGGTTCGAGTCGTCAGAAACTCTAAAATTTTCATTCCCTTATAAGAATTACCTTTTGTATTTAATTTCGGACTCCAAACGGCGACACAGTATTTACCAGGGTGAATGGCTATAATACCGCCACCCACACCACTTTTCCCCGGCAGTCCAACTTTGAAAGAAAACTCCCCCGCTTCATCATAAAAACCGCACAACTGCATGATTGCGTTTATGCGCTTTGATTTTCTTACACTAACAACTTGCTTGTTATTTAACGGGTTAACGCCATCTTTCGCAAGAAATAGAAATTCATGAGCTAATTCAGAACAAGTCATTTCAAGAGAGCACAAACTAAAATAAAAGTCCAAGACAATAGCAATATCATTCTCTATATTCCCATATGCCTTCATTAGATTAATCAGTGCCGTATTTCTAAAGCCAGTTATTTTTTCTGATTCAGACACTTTAGGACAATAATGAATATCAGGGTTTCCTGAAATATTTCTCACAAATTCAATAAAATCCAACTTAGGGTTTTTTAAACGACTCACCAAAATATCGCATATAACCAGAGCACCTGCATTAATGAAAGGATTACGAGGAATACCCTTTTCATATTCTAATTGAACCAATGAATTGAAAGCCGTGCCAGAAGGTTCGACACCCACTCTATTCCATAACTTCTCATCTTCTAGTTCAAAGGCTAGTGCTAATGCAATAACTTTCGAGATACTTTGAATTGAAAACTTTTCGTTGGAATTACCTAAACCATAGTTTTTATTATCTACAGTTGTCAGATGAATTCCAAACTTGCTTGGATCAATATTTTCTAACTCTGGTATATAAGAAGCTACATGGCCAATATCTTCAATTTCTTGCGCATATATCGCTATTTCGGATAACAGCTCTTGATAATCAACAAAATTAATTGCACTCATCGCTACGACTCAACCATTAATCAAACATATAATCATTTCTAATCAGGAGTCAACGAATGAAATTAAAAATAAGCTTTGCTAATATTTTTATCGATCTTTATCAAACCAAATTGTAAATCATCAATAAAATCATGAAGCGCTTCTTGATTTAGCTCATGCAGTTTGGTACGCAGAAGTTTTTGTTGAAGCTGAAACAATAACTGTAAGGATACTTTGTTACGCGGCAAATTATTCAAGCAATCATTTACCTGACACAAAGAATGGTAGAACGAGCGCGGGAAGTGCTCTTCCACAAGTAAAAACTTGAGTACATCAGGGCGACGTATGCTTAGTCGCATTTCACGACGATACATCTGGTATGCAGTCAGTGATTTAAGCACACTGATCCATTGTAAATTCTCAAATGTTGAGAAGTCCCCCGACATATCTGGCAATAGTGTAGCAGAACGGACATCAATAATACGCGTCGTCATATCAGCACGTTCCAAGTTACGCCCCAAGCGCAAAAAATCATACCCCTCGTCCTGGGTCATGGTACCTGCCAATAAGCCAGTAATCGTCTGCACCCCCAGAATAACAGAGTGCAAATACTCGTAGCGATGTCGCTGTGTTGTTACGCTTCTGGCGTTAGACTTTGCGTTCAAATATAGTACATTGACCTGCTCCCATGCCTCACGCGGAATAACATCTCGAATAGTGCGAGTATTTTCACGCGCTGTTTTGAGCGCACTCAACACGGAATCTGAATTGCGCGTATCTGTAACCATAAAACGTATTACATTATGCTCATCTGCTGCTTCATATAGGGTATGGAAAAAATCGCGACGACTTGTGATATCAATTATCGGTTCCCAGCCTAACCGCACTCGCTTAGGTAAATCAAGCAATAGGTGTGTATTAACATTGATAAGGCGTGCAGTATTCTCGGCACGCTCTAAATAACGTGCCATCCAGTAAATTCGACTAGCTACGCGGGAAAGCATCATTATGATGTCTCCATATCAACAACCCAGGTATCTTTACTACCACCACCCTGAGAAGAATTAACAACTGTAGAACCTTTAATTAACGCGACACGTGTCAGGCCCCCCGTGGTTACATAGGTTTGCTTGCCACTCAAAATAAAAGGGCGCAAGTCCAAGTGACGCGGTTCTACTCGGTTTCCCACCAGAGTGGGTGCTGTAGAAAGCGTCAACATCGGTTGCGCAACATAATTTCGAGGATCACGACGAATTAGCCGTACGAACTTTTCCCGCTCTTCTTTGCTGGCCTGTGGGCCAATGAGCATACCATACCCGCCGGATTCGTTAGCAGGTTTAACAACCATTTCATGAATATGATCGACCACATGTTGACGTTCCAGTTTATCAATACATTTATAGGTGGGTACATTAGGTAAAATGGCATCCTGGTCAAGATAGTATTTAATCATTTCAGGTACAAAAGCATAAACAACTTTATCATCGGCAACGCCAGCACCTGGCGCGTTTGCTAGTGCAACATTGCCTGCTTTCCATGCACGCATTAATCCTGGAACACCCAGTGCCGAATCGGGATTAAACGCTTCCGGATCAAGAAATAAATCATCTATACGTCGGTAGATCACATCAACACGAGTTAAACCTTCAATTGTCCGCATATACACGATGTTGTTTTTATCAACGGTTAGATCACTACCTTCCACAAGCTCTGCCCCCATTTGCTGAGCTAAATAAGCATGTTCAAAATATGCGGAGTTGTATATACCCGGTGTTAATACAACAATTTCAGGCTGATCTCCAGGTCTCGGCGATAAAGTAGATAATGTATCGTACAATTGTGAAGGATAATCATCGACCGGCAGAATGTTGTATTGCTCAAACATTTCTGAAAATAATCGCTTCATTACTAGACGATTTTCCAACATGTAGGAAACACCGGAAGGTACGCGCAGATTATCCTCTAACACATAAAAAGTACCATCCTTGTCACGAACCAAATCAGAACCACAAATGTGCGCCCAAATGCCGAGTGGTGGATTTACGCCAACACACTCTGGACGAAAATTCTTGGAGTCTACTAATAATTCAGCGGGAAAAATTTTATCATTGATAATGAGCTGCTTATGATACAAGTCATCAATAAAGAGATTCAAAGCCTGTACACGTTGTTTTAGACCTGCCTCAATCTGTTGCCATTCTTTTTTATCAATAATACGCGGAATAATATCAAACGGCCAAGCGCGATCGATAGATCCTTCTTCTTCAGTATAGACGGTGAAAGCTATACCCATCACATGGATAGCAGACTCCGCTGCTAACTTATATTCCTCAATTTGCAGGTCTTTCAAAGAATGCAAATATGCAGACAATACCTGTGCAGCCGGACGCGGTCTTCCACTAGCACGCATCATTTCATCATAAAGATTTTTTACCTTGTAGCTTCCCCAACGAATGGTCATGATGTCCTTGTGAATTACTATCGAAAATATTTTTTATTAACCGCAGATTCAACTCGCTAGTGCAATTATTGGTTTTATCCCAAATATGATTTCAAAGGCTATGTCACAATTAAATGTTGAATTTGATTTAAGAATTCATAAAACCC
>CAXBGL010000170.1:0-4938 GCA_963975255.1 uncultured Nitrosomonas sp.
ACCAATGTCAATGACCAAGCGATTATTTTTATCGTCATATAAGGTGTGCGCTACGCCAAGATTGATCAGTCTCGCTTCCTCCCGTCCTGCGATAATCTCTATCGGATGTCCCAGGGCATCGTATGCATGAGATAAAAAAATGTTGCCATTTTTAGCTTTGCGCAGGGTATTTGTTCCGACTGCACGCACATTTATGTGTGGGATCTCTCGGATACGCTGACCAAATCGTTGTAAACATTCAAGCGCTTGTTGCATGGATTCCTCAGACAATTCTCTGTTGTCATTCAGTCCCGATGCCAGCCTGACCATTTCCTTGATCCGGTCAATGATTTGTAGGCGACCCTCTACAAAGTTTGCAACAATCATATGAAAGCTGTTCGAGCCCAAGTCTACAGCAGCGAAAGATTCTTCCAGGTTAGACGCCATAAGGGTACTTAGTTATTATGTAGGTGAATGTATTATGAACTGAAAAATTATGCAGGGACATGATTTAATAATAATACGTTATGCTAAGTCAGATTGATTTGTAAATAGTGAAACAGATTTTGATCGTCCGCTGGCAAGAAGCGGGAAGAACGCTGCGAAACTAATGGACAATGGCTGAAAAAAGTCAGTATAGTCCGGATTGTGTGAATTGTTCGCTTGCAATTCGGGTCATACAAACCTGTCATCGGGTGTTAAATGAGTTGGGTGTAGCCAAACGCGATGTATTCTGGGTAGATGTAATCTACGAAGCATCATTGAATGATTTGCTTTTCATATTTAATAAACATAGTAATACTGTGCAGTCCTTGTTGATAATTGGTAACAACCCAAGTCTAGAGCAATTACTTGGTTACCTATCAAAAGACGCGCCTACTGTTAATACTACCGGAAAGTTACTGATGACGGCTGCATTGGCAATACTTAATTATGGGATGAAGTCCGTTCTATCATTCATTCATCAGGAACAAGTTGATGTATTATTGTATCGATCATATGTATTTATATAATTAAACTTGCGATTCCCCGTGGTCTTGCCACGGGGAGGATTATAGTTTGTGTTTTTGAAGTCAGCGTAGCGCGCCGTTTTCGGTTTTCTGCGCCGTAATACCCCGCGGTCTTGCCGCGGGGATAGGTGCAGGGCGCGCGGAGCAAATTTATTATTCAAAATAGACAGGAACCTATCATGGCTAAACTTACTGATGTCGTAGGCGTTGGGCCTGCCATTGCCAAGCTGCTATCCGATCATCATATCAAAACGGTTAAAGCACTCGCTTCAATCAGCATGTCAGAACTGCTGAAAGTGCCCGGTTTTAGCGATTTACGTGCACATGCCACGATAAAAGCTGCAAATAATTGTTTGCAGGGTGGCACCGCTCAGCAATCAACTGCTGTCAGTAAGCCACAAACAAGCGTGAAGAAGGTGGTAAGCAAAAAAGCGATTACCAACCCAGTTATTGTTAAGTTTGAGGCAGGTATAGGGAGTGGTAAAAAGAAGGGTGACAAAAAGAAAGGAGCCGGTAAGAAAAAAGATAAAGAGAAAGCCAAGGTAAAAGGCAAGGATAAAAAAAAGAAGGGTAAAGATAAGGGAAAAAGCAGAAACAAAAAAAATAAGTAATCAATACAGCGTGAGCGGGTGTTTCAATTTAGTTGTAGTGGGATTCAGTTAAATTTGGTGAGTATTTTTCATAAACTATAAATAATTATGTTTTCAAACACAAATACGCTTAACTTGAAACAGTAGTGTAAAAAACCAGCGAATGAAGCACTGTGTAAAATTGTACTTTTGCTCAATAATTGGGATGAAGCAAGGATTCGCCATAATGCATTAGCTAAATACAGTGCTGATCAATGAAATGGCACTGAATTTGATGCTGAATCTATTATGCTTTATACCTTTCCTGACTGCTGGACCCGGAATATGGACGCCTGCATGAAAATGGAGATTCATCTGACTTGGATAGGGCCTTTATTGTCAGTCAGATGATGTATCCACCAGGTACTAGTAAACCCAACGACAAAGCGGGAGAGCTTTCTGATGCCAGATCGACTATAGGATTCGGCCAAGTGAAGCTAAAACTTCATTTGATCGAATCTATAAGGCAGAGATCTCAGAAGCTGGAGAAAAAGATATTTTTCGTTTTACGGTGACGCAAGCGAGCATTCATATCATTCAAACAAAAGGTTCTACTGTTGTCAGGCATTGTATTGTGCATCGCAGACCGTAGATTTACTGAATAATAACTGTGTGCGTCCTTTGAAATATTTAGCTGCACTCTGTAAGGCCTGATGTTGTTTGTTTGCAGGATAGAGGTTCCATGAAAATAGACACTGTAATTTTTATTGTTTTTGCGATTATTTTTGGGACTGATCTTCCAGCTATGTCGGTGAAACCGTCGGATGTAAAAGATATGACGTGTCGCATAGCTAATTCAGATACGAAGGGTTGTACTGGGATGCCGACGCTTCGATCTGGAGTGCTGACCATTTTAAAAGAGGGGGTATTTGAACTGAAGGCCCATTACGAAGGGTGT
Source organism: uncultured Nitrosomonas sp. (assembly GCA_963975255.1). GTDB lineage: Bacteria > Pseudomonadota > Gammaproteobacteria > Burkholderiales > Nitrosomonadaceae > Nitrosomonas. Next base: position 2,517 of record CAXBGL010000170.1, read on the forward strand.
TTCTTCATTGAGGATGCGACAAAGTCTGGTGTGTTTTTTGCCTCCAAATTTAAGAATGGCATGAGCCTTGAGCTTCTAAGTACGAAAATATCAGGTGTGAAAGACACGACAACAGATTTTCCAAGAACCCTTGGATTTGTCAATTTACATTACGATAAATTGGATGGCTTTTTCGTTGATTTCTCCGCTGTGATTCGGGGACGTGGGCGCCATATGAGGGATGTCATTACATCGAAACTTCAATGCGTAGTGTATGAATGAACACGCGGGCCATTTTTTAGAAAGGAAAGGAGTTCGGTTATGACGAATCATAAAGAAATGTTTGAAGGTTGTGCCATCGAGATCAAAGCGGACGAGAACTTGACTATTAATGGGAAAGAAATCGAATATGAATATGATGCTGAGCATAAAAAATGGTCATCAAGATATCTTCCCTATGTCCAATATAATACGTTGCTAGAAATGGCAAGGGCGATTGTGCGAGATACCGTTGAATTTTCCAACGTGAAAGAGTAGTCAAATTTGAGAGAAAAGACACGGGAGGTTTTATTATGGCTATCAGGAAAGATGCAAACACCCTAACCGCAGCGGAACAGACAGAATATGTCGCAGCAGTCAGAGCATTGAAAGCCGAAGGCATCTACGACCAATTTGTTCTTCGTCATGCAAATGCTGTTATGAATGCCATTCACCGAGCGCCAGCCTTCTTGTCTTGGCACCGTCGGTTTATTTATGACCTCGAGCTAGAGCTTCAGCGTGTTTCGGGCAATCCAAGTCTCGGGATACCTTATTGGAACTGGCCATCAGGAGGAGCAAACGCTTCCATGTGGAATAATAATTTTCTCGGGGGAAATGGAGATACTGGCGGCGTTGTTCGGACCGGGCCTTTCCGAGCTGGAGAATGGACGGTTATTAACGCCAGCGGATCTCAGGCTGGTCCGCTTCAACGGGCTTTTGGGCAAAGTGGAATGCCGACGTTACCGACGCAGGCGGAAGTCAATCAAGTCTTGGACGTTACTCCATATGACGTATTTCCCTGGAATTTGGGTAGTAGACCCAGCTTCCGAAATCAACTCGAAGGCTGGATTGGTCCCAATCTGCATAATCGAGGGCATGTTTGGGTGGGTGGATCCATGTTGCCAATGACTTCACCAAACGATCCGGTCTTTTTCATGCATCACTGCATGGTGGATAAAATTTGGCATGATTGGCAAGTACGTTTTCCCAATCAAGGCTACCTCCCAGAGACTGGTGGGCCCTTTGGGCAGAACTTGACCGATCCAATGGATAGTACTCCTTCAGGGCAAATAGGTTCCCGACCCATCGATGTTTTAGATAGTGCAGCCTTGGGTATTGTCTATGACGATACAGTTGTTCAACCCGATCCCCAGGTTCCTGTCATTGTTGTTGGAGCTAATCCCACCGCAGCGGATATTGGGGCGCCTGGAGAGATAAATGTCTTTCAGTTTGATGTCACTGCGTTTGGGTCACATACTATGTTTACCACCGGATCATCGGATACCTTTATGACTCTCTTCGGACCAAATGATCCGAATTTTCAAGTGACGTTCAATGACGATGGTGGTGAGAACTTTAACTCTCAGATTACTCAGAACCTTTCTGCTGGCACCTATTTCTTACGTGTGAGACTATTTAGTCCGAATGCGACTGGAGTCTATTCTATTGGTGTCCGTATCGAAGGCGATGTTCCTATCCCTGCAATTCCAGAACTAATAGTAGATGGGGCAGCTATTAATGCTGCCATATCGGCTGGAAATGAAAGTGATCTGTACTTGTTTCGGATTACAAACCGTGAAATTTACACGATCCAAACCACTGGGATTACCGATACCTTTCTAACCCTTCATGGTCCCAACAGTCAGGTTCCAGAGATTGCTCGGAACGATGATGGAGGCGCCGCACTCAACGCGATGATTCGACGCCAGTTCGATCCGGGCGATTATTATGCGCGTGTTAGGCACTTCTCCCAATTTGGAACTGGACCCTATACTATTCGTGTCAGTCGCGGCTGATATCAAAACCCTGCCTGTTTTTCATGGTTATATGGTTATGTCTGAAGCGTACGTTTTTTGTGGGTTACCTAGCAAGACGCAATGAGGCTGGCTGCTTCCTGCAAAGCAACTAGGCAGTCCAAAAATCGTGTAATTGAGCATGCAGCCACCTACTAGGTGAGTACTTTCATGATTTTCTGTGCCAATTCTGGGGGTGCCTGTGGAAGTGATGTCTGCAACTATTGTCGCAATCCTTAAACCGGTAAAACGAAATGGAAAATGATGATGGTGGAGAAGGTCAGAATCCATTAATCAATGTTGTGCTTCAGGCAAGGTTTTATTATGCCAGAGTGGCACATACATGGACGCCCGCGGTATGCCAAGCTTTCAATCGATGATTTTAAGAAGGT
>CAXBGL010000171.1:0-4919 GCA_963975255.1 uncultured Nitrosomonas sp.
CATGCTCAAGCTGGAGTTGAACACGCGCGTCTGCCACATCAAAACCGAGTGCGCCGCCGAAACCGGCCTCAAGCCCCGATCCATCGAGCGTTACATCCGGAAGGCCCGCCAGGAAATCGAAAGCCGCGACAGCCAGCAACAAACCGCCGCCAGCCTCGAACTGCTGATTTTGCTGGAAGCAAAACAGGCCGAACAACTCTTTGCCGAATCAGTGAACTTCTACCAGAGCATCATCGCGAACCCCAATACAGGCACCCGCGAACAACTCCACGCCCGCGAACGCCTGGACAAACTCCTGGGCCTCTACAGATAACCAACCCACCAGCCCCAAAGCAGACCAGCGGAGAAACAGAAAGAAATGATAAGAATCGGCACGGGGAAGGGGAGGTGAATGTTGGAAAGTAGAATATACTAATTGCTCAAGATCAGTTGATAGGAGTGACCTTTGTTTAACGTTTCGAGTTCTATCTATCACTCCAAGAAACTTGATTAAATGTTCACTTCTTTATAGACTAAATCTCTATTCAAGATGGAGGGATATAACATTGAATCTTGTTTGTTTTAAATAATTTAGATCACATCAAAACAATTACCGTATTTTATTATCGATTCTTAGAATCGATAATCCTGCTGACATTCTATCCTTTGATTATATTTATCTTTCCAATTCAAAATTTTAATTCAGAATTGGGTTAGAGGAAATGAAATGAGTAAAAAGAATATTTCTCAAACTTTAGCTCCTCGAAACCCTAAGCAAAATGGTACCGAGCATCCAGTCCATATTAATTGGTTTCCTTACTATGCAGGATATAATTCGGGTTTTGTACATGATGTCTTGAAATCACTTAAAATTAAACCCGGAGATTCAATACTTGATCCTTGGAATGGAAGTGGCACAACAACAACAACAGCCTACCGAATGGGAGCGAAAGCGATTGGGTGTGACATTAATCCTGTAATGGCTGTCGCAGCAAAGAGTGCTTTATTAGATCCCGGTACAGCACCAAGCCTAGTTCCATTAGCAGACGAATTGCTCCATGTCGCTAATAACTTAAAACTAACCCGATCTGATGATCCATTAAACACATGGTACTTGCCATCAAGTGCCTACAATTTACGTCGTATTCATCATGCAATCTGGAAAGTATTAGTTGAAAACACTTCTCTTCCGAGTTTTGACCCAGACACCATATCTGGTCTCTCAACAATAGCTGCATTCTATTTGACGGCTTTATTTCGCACTACAAGATCATTTCTATCACCATTTATTGGTTCTAATCCGACTTGGATCAGATCACCTCATTCAATTAGAAATCGAATCCGACCTACCCAAAAAATACTTTTCAACCGTTTTCGCCAAGAAGTAGAAGTAATGTCTTACAAACTTGAAGATGCCTTCAAAAATGGATTAAAGGAGCCAGTTCATAGCTCAAACCCATTGATCAATGTAGCTTCATCAACATCAATCCCACTCAATAATTGTTCAATAAAAGCTGTAATCGCATCTCCACCTTACTTAACTCGAATTGATTATGCAGTAGCTACAAAACCAGAGCTCGCAACCTTAGGCATGTCACTATCTGAAGAATTCAAAGATCTACGAAAATCTATGTTAGGAAGTCCAGCTGTAAACCTGAACGAGGATAATGGTTCAAGATTTGGAGATTCTTGCGAGGAGTTCATAGCTTCTGTAAAAGCACATCCCTCAAAAGGTTCAGTCAGTTATTACCATAAATTATTTCTACAATATTTTTCAGATATGAAGAGATCCCTTACCGAGATATCACGTATCCTGGAAAAAAAAGGAACTTGTGTACTTGTAGTACAAGACTCATATTACAAAGAGATTCATGCCGACCTAGCGAATTATGTGTCTGAAATTGGTACTTTGTCAGGTCTAAAACTATTTAATCGACATGATTTTGAATGGAATCGAAATATGGCTAGAGTAAATAGCCGTTCGCGAAAGTATAGGCACTCTTCACCCGCAACCGAATCCGTGCTTTGGCTAACAAAAAACTAGTAGGAGATCGAATGTCAGATCAAAACATTGAACCAGACCACCCCGAGCCGATAGACCTTATTCGAGCTGCTGATGAGCAAATTGCAAAGGTTCGCACTCAAAGCTTAGATCTTTCATTCAACGAACTACTAGATATGTACACGAATGATGAGCTAGTTATTTCACCTGAATATCAGCGATTATTCCGATGGTCAGAAGCCAAAGAGTCGAGATTCATTGAATCAATGATTCTTGAACTCCCCTTGCCCCCACTTTTTGTTATTGAATTAGAAGAGGGGCAGTACGAACTAATTGATGGTTTGCAGAGAATATCTTCTTACTTACATTTTCGAGGTAAATTAAAAGCCGAGCACAGGAGCATCTCTGAGGGAGACTTTTTAACACTCACTGACTGTGACATTGTTGAACAGTTAAATGGAGCCACATACGATGGACTACCCAGGGCAATTGAAATTAAATTGAAACGTGCGTTTGTCAGAGTTGAAGTAGTTCGAAGAGAGAGTGACAACAGACTCCGTTACCACATGTTTAAGCGGCTAAATACTGGTGGCGAGTTATTAAGCGAGCAGGAAATCCGAAATTGTACCATACGACTATTAAACAATACCTTCAATGTATTCCTAGTAGAGTGTAGTCAGCAAGATGCTTTTAAAGAATGTATTTCTAAAGTAGCAAATGAGCAGATTGACCGGAAATTCGATCAAGAATTAGTCCTTCGATTTCTATCCTTCAAAAATTGGCGAAGTGAATATGTTCATGAAGTCGGAACCTTTCTTACTGAATATATGGAGAAAGTCTCAGATCCAGGTGACGATTCTTTGACATTCGATTATGACGTAGAGAGGCAAACTTTTCAGAAAACATTTGCATTACTTAACAATTCGCTTGGTGATGAAGCATTCTCACATATAGATCGGCGAGGTCGCAAACAACCTTTCAGTGTCTATCATTTCGAGTCTTTTACATTGGGAATACAACCACATCTATCTGCACTAGATCCCGAAAATACCACACAGATGGAGAAGCTAAAGGAAATTTGTTGGGATATTAAAAATGATCAAGCTTTTCGTGATATAACAACTGGAGGAGGCAAAAACTCTCGTGGTCCTCTTAGGGAACGGATTGATTATGTTTCAAAATTTCTAGGAGATAACCTGTGAATCTTGAAGACGTACGTGCAGAACTGGAAGAGGAATTAACCTGGCGAATTGAAGAGCTTCGATTCTTTCGAAACCGACTTGCTGATTTAGTCACAATTACCGAAAAAGAATTATATAGCAAAAGCCTGGTGGTTATGCTCTATGCTCACTTTGAGGGTTTTTGGAAAGCAGCATTCACTATCTACCTTTCTGAACTAAATCGGTTGAATCTGAAAGCTGGTGAAGTTGCTGCTCAAATCATGGCTGCAAGTATGGGAGATTTATTTCAATCTTTAAACGACCCCAATAAAAAGAATGTTTTCTTTCGAAATACAGCTTCCGATGACACTGTATTACATCGATTTTGTAGACAATCAGAATTCGCGGAAAGACTGCACGATGTGTTTTCTACCAACATTGATATCCCTATAGATCTTATTCTGGATACAGAATCAAATCTAAAACCGATAGTCGTTCAAAAAACTCTTTTTAGAATGGGTTTTAAACACGACGAATTCAAGAGAGATGAAGGAACTGTACATGAATTGTTAAGGCGTAGAAATGATATTGCGCATGGAAGTGCACGACATGGAGTGAGCATTCAGGCATATAATAATTTAGAATCTGCAATTATCGAAATAATGAAACGTGTAGTAAAATTTATTTTTGATGCGTTAGACAATAAAAGATTCCTCAGGACTCCTACCACATCTAATCCATAGTCAACTTCAACTGCTTTTTCTTCAATAACCAAATTTCTCTGGTCTCCACATTTCCAACCTCTTCCGATTTCCCGCTATCTTCATACTCCCCTATCACAGGCTTCAACCGGTCCGAGTATTTGAAGATATCATCCACGTTTGATATCGCGATTTTCTCTTCGTTCTTATTCGTGAATAGTTCCTTGTATTTCTGTGAGTAATTAAACCGCAGGCGGCAGATCCGTCTGCGTGTACTCCATCTGTTTGGGAATCCGGGAGGCGATGTCTTTCATCCGGTCAATCAGATCCATCATTTCACCTGCTTTCAAATCAGAGTTGTCGTGACATACCAGCCTGCGTTTGATGTCTGTCTGTGCGCGATGCCGGAGAAGGGGAACGCACAGACAGAATCTGCTGTGAGCGGATGGGAACATACACCTCATAAAGTGTATTTTTGCTCTCATCAACAACCGCACAAACAAACATTATGACACCACTTACATTGATGTCAATAACATGGGACCGTTTTGTTCACCACTCCCAGCATCACGGCCAGACAAGCCGGCCAGGACACCCGCTGCATGCTCACCCGGCAACAGGAAACTGTCGGGGCAGATGCTCGATCTGATATCGCGCTTTCCGGTTTCAGTGCTTGCCCGAATTAAGAACAAATCAGGCTGTCTCTTTCTTTAATGCAACACCGTCCGTTTCCTGCTCGCTCCGCTCGTCCCGGATTACATCCGCGACCACCCCTGGTTTAAGATCTCATCGGTCAGAAACATTCGTGTCATTTCGTGCTGTTCGTGGTAGAAAATATTTCCCCGCGTTCCCGCTACCCGGAAAAACCAAACAGCAGGGAGGTCTTTACAAACTCTGCGTGGTCTTCGGTTTCGTCGCGGAGGTCGATCAGCCAGCGGCCGTCGACCTGTTTGAGATGGTAGCGGGAAGTCGAATCTCTCACAGGCGTCGTATAAACCAGCAGCTGGTCGTCTGCGACCTGACGCACCTGGGTGACACGCTCGCGGGACTTCATATACTTCGGCGGAAAACATTGCA
>CAXBGL010000172.1:0-4910 GCA_963975255.1 uncultured Nitrosomonas sp.
TCGTATCAAATTCTGGTTCCATTGAATCCATACCGTGTGAGTACGCAAAGGTACGCTGAAACCAAATCCAGAAAATTGCAACAGCCAGCATGATTCCTAACCCCAACTTGTAGTACTTTGAGTCGTACCACATTGACATATCGTAATCAACATTATTAGTGTTTGTTGCGCTGCTCATAGTCGTTGCCATGACTATACCTCCTATTTTTACCATTAATATAGAACTTACTACACACTAAACAGAGAATTAAAATCGGAATTAGTTCCGACAAATAATTTCTCTTTTTATGTAACCTTAGAAACACTAAAAACAGTATTAGTTCCAATTAACAATCATTTTTTTCTACTTTGCAGAATAGTCTGGGCCTGATGGCTAGCATTCTCATGTAGGACATTTTGGAGTTAAGTATCGTATTCAGAAAATTTTTCAGCTATTTCCCTTCAATTTTCATACGGAAAGACTTATGACCCTAGAGAAAAGATCTGAAAGTAACACTGACTAGGCTATCGAATTGGATGGATAATTTTGACTTCATGTTAACATTCTGCGTAATCATACTTGAAATTAAGTTCAAAAAATGCCCATACATTTCTACCGTGCAATGACCTTCTCTAATAGCCGAAGAGGTTAGATGTGGTGCAAAATATTGATAAAACTGGGCCCGAAGCTGAATATCAAGCACTGATGCAAGAAGGTGAAATAAAACCTGATTCAGATCAGGCCAGGGTGGTAGCCAGATTAGAACGTTTGCACCACGAATTGATCGGCTACCCAAAAATTGAGGTAAGAAGCACCCGGCTTTCAATCAAGACTAAATGGCTTGCTCGTCTTTTTCGACGGTTGGGTAAAAACAAAACACCCCCAAAAGGTATCTATCTCTATGGCGGCGTGGGGCGCGGCAAGTCCATGTTGATGGATCTATTCTTTTCTGTCACACCCGTAACGTCAAAGCGTCGGGTTCATTTTCATGAATTTATGCTGGAAACGCATGCACACTTTAACGCGTGGCATAATCTTTCAACGCAGGAACGCAGTCAGCATGGCTGGCACGCCAATAACGATGACCCTATCTCAGCCATTGCGCGGCAAATAGCGAGTGAAACGGCTCTTTTATGCTTTGATGAACTTCAAGTCACTGATATTGCAGATGCAATGGTATTGGCGCGGCTCTTTAAAGAATTGTTTCAGCGGGGTGTTATTATTGTTGCCACATCCAACAGACTGCCGGACGATCTGTACAAGAATGGCTTGAACCGCCAGCGTTTTCTGCCGTTTATCGACCAGTTAAAATATGCACTGGAAATTGTTCCACTTGATGGATCAACCGATTATCGTTATAACCGATTAAAAGGAGTGAAAACTTATTATTCTCCTGTTAATGAAGAAACCACTGCCAAATTATCTGAATCGTTTTTTCGTCTTACCGATCGCAGAGTGGCAGACCGGGCAAAGGTTCCCAGTGAAGAATTGAACGTCCTAGGACGCAAACTTTTCGTACCGAAGGCGGCGCGCGGTGTTGCCGTCTTTTCGTTTAAGCGGCTGTGTTCCAATCCCCTTGGTTCAGCAGATTATCTAACCATTGCAAGAGCCTATCATACCGTTATCATGGTTGCTATCCCACAACTTGGCAAAGAGAACAGCGATGAAGCCAAACGTTTTGTAACTTTTATCGATGCACTCTACGAACACGGCGTTAAGTTTTTATGCTCCGCAGCCGTACCGCCCCTGTCACTATATAAGATAGGGGATGGTACCTTTGAATTTGAACGTACAGTTTCCCGGCTAATGGAAATGCAGTCAGAGGATTATCTGGCAAGAGGCCACGGCATAATGGTTGCGGAATAAAAACGGTCAAAAAAGTTTTGAACCATTATTACAAATGAACCTTTTCTTCTAATCAATAATTTCTATTTTCCAGACGTACAATCTCGTATTTCCGTACTGACTCACACCGGGGAGCCGTTCAATATAGTGAACCCGCACCTTCACAGCCATTTTTAAACATTCGACGGCGAAATAAAATAATTCTCGGTCATCAGTAACTAAATCTCGAAATAGGTTTCCACTATTACCGATCTGTAGAGTCAAGAAATAGTATTTGGATTGTTGTCTACTCTCTTTAGTCTTAATTATTCTTCCAAACTCAACACCCGAAGAAATTTCGCCATGCAGTGCAAGTGAGTCACTTACAAATTGAGTTTTATCCAGTGCTTGATATTTTATCACCCGATAAACTTCTATTAATTCGTTAGATGCGGAACAAGTCAGTAATGAAGAATTTTTAGGTGTTTTGTATTCCACCACGACAGAGCTGCCAACAAGATTTCCGAGTGTATCGTAACGATCGTCTTCGAAACAAAAACGCCACTGATTGATAGTAAAATTAGAAGATTGGTGTCCAGGATTCAGAACCACGCCGCTATCACGACCAAGCAATATATCTCCAACAATTGCTCGGTTACTCGTCCCTACACGGCTAATTTTACTCAGCAGACCCAAGGCATAGCCTTTTGTATCAATATTCAGTGATCTCGCCAAAACCCAGTTAGGAGTTAAGAGCAAGCATACACATAGGGCACAGAAAAACAATTTTTTTATTCGAGAATTCATAGATCGAGATATAAGGAGAGTGCAATTATTCTGTAACCGGTTGTTTTATACTCTTAGCATTAGGCTCTTACCATACGCTCCTATATTCAGATCCGCACAATTTTGTATGCAATGCTCTGTGGCTGTCCTGAGGACATTTGAATTCATGATGTTAAAATCGGATATAAATTAAACCTAAACAATGCAATTTTCTCAATATATATATGTAACTTACCTTTTGCACTTAACCGGATGCGCCATCGTCCAAAACTTTAGAAATGGACCGACCTCGAACGGATCTCAACTTAGCTGTAATGTTCTCGACGTCCATCGACGTCGTGCTATTGTTGAGATCAGTCACGGTGTATACGGCGGTCACGCTAATTTCCATTGAGTGTAGTACGCTATACCACTATTTCACTTGGCCAATTTTTAATTAACAAGGGTGGTCAGTTTTCAGTTAGCATCAACATATGGTTAGCTTCAGCCAGATTCGAACCTACCGACTTTAATCGATAGTGGTTCAGTCTCAAGAATCTCTATTGAAGCATTATTCGAACGAGGACGCCAGCATGGTCAGAAACAATTGGCTCAAGGGTTCAGATGGGCTGGCATTCGGATTGAAAACCACCTCACCATTTCCTACATCGAAGCCTTTTTAGAAAACATAGTCGATACGCCTTGGGGTACTGTCGAAGAATTCCGGGAAAGATTTATCGGGTTCCCCGAGATCCAGGAAAGATACGCCGGTCGTGCAGTGTGCATCTGGCTCCCAGCCTTGAAATACGCCTGGAAACGGTTCGAACGGATCTTCGCGTCGAGCACAAAGAACCTCCAATGAAATTCCGTTATCCATTTGATATTTTGCATAAGTGTCAATAAAGCCCGCACCTGTGATGGTGTCGTACAATGGTTTTTCATTACCAAACTGCTCTGGTTCATCGTCTCTGAAGTTATCGATATTGAAGTCGCCACCCAAAACATGGGGTTTGTCGCCAAAGAAAGAGAAAAATCGTTCTGCATTTTTTACGAATCTCAACATGCTAACGACATGACTCTCTCGTTCATCAACAGTGCAGCCACTAGCGTTAACAGCGATGCCCTCAATCAAAAAACTGCCGCCGCTCCCAGCACACAGATGTGTATTGTAAACATTTATCTTACGGAAACGTTTAGGAGCCCCCGGAATTTTTATCCGTACCAACATTACGTTCCGTGTAATCGGTATAGCGGCGTCCCCAAAACCCTCAATCTCAATTTGTTCGGATGTAATAGGCAAGAACTTGAAGAACATAAATTGGATTTTACAACGACTCAGTATGGCATTCCCCGTTGTTAGAACCCTGGGAATACCCGTTTCAAATGCTGTTTTTAGATCGCAAACCAGCCCGTATTCACGAAGCTTATTTCGAAGATCCCAAGGACTACCACCAGTTCCCACCAAATCACCCGCTACGCCTTCTTGGAGAAAAAAACATCAATTGGCTCTCCAGCCAGAGCTTTAGTGCTTGCAAACTCGGCGAGACGCTCTAACCGCTCATCTCGTCGCAGTATCTCAAAAAGTGCCAAATTAATAGTCAATACATTTAGATGGCCTCGATCCCATACATCAGGACACTGTGCCTCTCCCGCCTTGGATGCATTAGCATGGGACAAGAGAAAAAACAGAATGGTCACGCATAAGATCGGTTTACGTAAATTGAGTAGAGATTTCATCAGTTATCTCCTTCCCCTATGATTTCTTCACTTATAGCAAGCAATCTGGAGGCAGATCGCGAAACAGGAAATATAGCTCCTCTCACATTACTCAGCTAGAAAATCCAAGCAGTTCGTCAACCTTAACTATTTTGATTTATCTGGCACAAGAATACAATAAGTAAAATCCTATTTCATCTAGTTAATCTAAAAATCAATGGGAGTTCTGAGGATAGAATACTTAATTCTGTCAATGCCGGAGTAAAAATGTACCAAATAGCGCGTTAAAAGTGTACCAGTTAGGTTAATAAAAAGAGGGTGTGAGCCTCTGGTTTTGCGCCTCTAATTTTTTATTTCTTTGGGTTACAGGCAAAGTGCAGTGTATCCCCACGACATCATTTATTTTGGTTTGGCATTCTCCTCTGAGGACTTGTATTGTACCGCTTGTTTTTGACGTTTTTTGCTTGTAGCTAACCGGTATGATTCTCCATTCATTTCCAGAATATGAACATGATGGGTCAAGCGATCCAACAATGCGCCTGTCAATCTTTTTGAACCTAGAATACTGGTCCAATAAATTTGCTCCGCGCGCCCTGCACCTATCCCCGCGGCAAGACCGCGGGGT
>CAXBGL010000173.1:0-4881 GCA_963975255.1 uncultured Nitrosomonas sp.
AAAACACAAACTATAATCCTCCCCGTGGCAAGACCACGGGGAATCGCAAGTTCAAGAAAAACATCACTGCAAAGGTGGGGCTGGAATATTAGGGCTAGCTCGTACGTGTTAGCACTAATATCAGTGCCTGACATTTTTTAGTAAAGTACCTAATAAGAGGAAAAATAATTCCTTTGCTCTAACCTATCTTTCGCAGTTTCGGCCTATCACAAGGCGCAGGTTCGTGGACGCGAGACGGGATATGGATTCGCAGATTAACTGGCTACGGAGGTGGAGGAAAACCAATGAGATCTTTTCTATTAAAAAGCAAGTGATGACGGAACTTATCGAATAAAACTCATTTACTTCGTAAAGGTGATTACAGTGAAACAGCAAAAAACCCAAGATGACAGGTATTTAAGCGCAAATGAATACAGTTATAAGTCCCGAGAGATCGGCCAGCTTAGACGTGCAAAAATGCATTTATCGTGTCTTATAAAGGATATAGATAAAGCTTTGCTGACGCCTGCGTTGTACGAGCTCATGGAGGCGAGTATTACTTTGCACACAACCAGCACTAAAATTCTTGCCGCTTACTTAAAACGCTCACCCGCTCTTATCCGGACCGAGTTTCAAAGAATTCTCGCGATACTTGGGGGGCGCAGGAGCCTTTTCTAGCTTAAACGTATTAGTTCATTATTAGGGGGCTTTAATGTTAACCAAAGATAGTGGAATAGATAATGGAAAGTTCAGTAATAAGTTGTCTAGAAAGAAGAAAAGTAAACCAATAAGTCAAGCTATTGGCGCGGAAGATAAGGGTAGCTATCATAAAAAAATTACTGCTGCTTATTATCGTGTTAAAAAACGTGGTTTTGATGGTAATAACTTTGACGCCATGCAGGATTGGCTTGAGGCTGATATATAAATGAATAGCACACGCTATCGCGCTTACATTGAATGATGTCGGTAAGTAATGAAGTCTTTTATTTTTAAAGGAGAAATACAATGTTAGATATCGTTAAACGTGATCCAATTTTTGGTGATATTGCTCGTTTTGATCCATTTACCAATATGGATAAGGTTTTAAGAGGTTTTGGAATGCGCTCATTTCTCAATGAAATGGAAAGCGAGTCGTTGATTAAGGTTGATTTAAGTGAAACTGACACAGCCTATAAAGTCCGTGCAGAAATTCCTGGCGTAAGCAAAGAGGATATCAAGGTACAAGTCGATGGTAATCGCGTTTCTATCAGCACTGAGACAAAAAAGGATAAAGAAGAAAAGGAAGGTGACCGAGTTATTTGTCGCGAGTGCTATCGAGGTTCAAGTTACCGCAGCTTCAGTCTGGATAGTTATGTAGATGAAACTAAGACGCAGGCCAAATATGAAAACGGGATGCTTGAACTGACACTGCCCAAGAATAACGCACGTGCTGCCAAAAAGATAGAAATTATATAGTCTATAAATACTTATTGATTTCATTCTGCTTGAAGCTGTGTTCTCCGAAAGAGGTCAATCGGACTTAAAGCGCATATCCCACATCCAGGTGTTGCGCTTTAAGTGTGTTCGTTGACCCAAATGTGCTGCAGCGTTTCAAATAGCTCATATTTAGTATTTTAAAGTAAGCATACAGGCATACGACGATGATTATTTTTACTGATTATTCCAATAATAAATAAAAGGAGTATGAACATGCTGGGTTCTTTTAAAGAGGTAGGAAAAAACATCAGCCGTGAATTGAGTCGTACGTGGGAGAATCTTACGGAAGGCTGGCACGAGCTACTTAGTCGCAGTAATGAAGCGCTTACCCATTTTGTTCGCAATAAAGATGAGGAAAACGAGGTGAGTGGCAATCAGCTTACTATTTTCCCAAGATGGAGTTTGCTGGCTGGAGAAGTGGAAGAAACAGACAAAGAGATACTGGTGCGGGTAGAAGTACCGGGTGTGGAAAAAGAAGATTTACAAATAACAATTGATGGCAATATGCTTTATCTGAGTGGAGAGAAACGTATTGAACGTGAATCTCGCGAAAGTAATTACTATATTATGGAACGCGCTTATGGGGCATTTCATCGTGCTATCCCACTACCGCGTAATGTGAGTACTGATGATGCCGAAGCAAGTTATAAGAATGGTGTACTAAAGATTCATCTACCCAAAGAAAGTAGTGAGAAAGTTAAAAAAATTCCATTATCCTAATGAGTGAAAAGGATAAGAACTGGTCAGCAAAGGTAATGCGTGAAAGTAATGCGCTGAATTTGGAGAAGAATATATTTACCTGTAAGGACCTTTACAGAATCGCATTGTCCTTAAAGCATTCTGCCAAAGTGAGCCACCGGCGTAAATTCTCACCATTCCGCTCCGCGATGTCAATGCTGATTTTCTATGTTAAAAGAGCGGGCAAAAATCTGGATCCAGAACAAAGATCTATCTTGGAAGTTGCTAAAATAGAGTTGCGAAAACTCTGTGACCGCAGTTAGTGTTTTTCCTTATATGTAGTTCTCTAGCTGAATTTAATGAAATGAGAGCCTGGAAGTATGGATGAAGAAACTAAAACATTATTACGCAATATTGCGCATCATCTCAAATGGGTCATCGTGCTACTGTTTGCGATATTAATTATGTTGGCTTCCAAAGTAGTAGTCGGCAACTAAACTGATTTCTGTTGTGAAATATGGATTTCAATGAATTAGGCTGATTAAATTTACACAGTATCGCTGTGCATATACAGTAGTTAACAGATAGCCCAGCTATTTCTAATTTCGTTGTTGGTTATAGAAGATCTCTATGTATTCGGTAAGTTCCTATTGGCTATGTCGCAATTAACTATTGGTTTTTGTTAACTCTCTAATTGTACTTTAATTATTGAGACTATCAAGTCCATGGTTAATAAGGGTTCTATAAAATCTTAAATCAAATTCAACATTTAATTGTGACATAGCCTTCCTATTTGTCGAATTGCTATTGATGTCAGTGCAAGTTTACGTACTACGGATCAGTAATACAGGAATATGCGCTGTACGCACCACGCCCTCGGCAACACTGCCTAATAGCAGCCGACTGAAACCGGAACGTCCATGGGTACCGATTACAATCAAATCTGCCGACCAGCACTTAGCTTCCGATACGATCATGTTAGCAATGCGCTCACCATTCGCATCGAGAAATTTTACTTCGGCTGTCATACCCGCTTGCTGCACTATACTCTGTGCCTCTGCCAGTATTTTTTCGCCATTAGTTTTTATTGTTTCCAGCAATTCGGTGTAATCAATAAAAATTTCGCTGTTCTGTAAATAGATGTTTTCAGCCACATATACCAACTCTAATTGCGCATGATGTTGCTTGGCTAATCCAAGGGCTTCTTGTAGTGCACGTTCAGAAGTTGGGCTGCCATCAACTGGAATGAGAATATGCTGATACATTTGACGCCTCCCGTTAAAATTATCCTTTAACACATAGACCTGGTCGAAGAAAGAGAACGCGATGTGCAAGCCTTGTCTGTTTCGTCACTTTTTCAACCAGGTTAAAAGCCCCAATCTACGCAACTGACCCTACTTTGTCCACTGCTATCGCTAGTAAAGTTACTTATGGCTATGTCACAATTAAATGTTGAATTTGATTTAAGAATTCATAAAACCCTTATTAACCATGGACTTGATAGCCTCAATAATTAAAGTACAATTAGAGAGTTAACAAAAACCAATAGTTAATTGCGACATAGCCTTACTTATTGTGAGGAGTCTACGGTTTAAGAAAATATTCGTCGAATCCTAAGAGCTCCGATAGTTCAGGTATTTTACTCCCTCATGCCCATTGATGGCAATTAAAAGCACTCCCTGAATTTCTGACAATTCGCGTAACTGGCGGGCTGAAGTGTCTTTTAATTCAGGTAACCATCAAAACAAATTGTTTTGACGACGTACAGCCCAACTTACGCTGACAGGGGTATCTGATAAGGTCAGATTTTCATTTGGCGTCGAATTATCCAGGAAAATAGACGGTTACCCAATAACCATCGAGATATGACAGCCGTTTTAGAATCCCAAGGTAATGCATGTCGAATTGGCGGAATTGATTTATCAGCCGCCTTAAGCACAGCTTTTGCGATAATTTCTGGCCCCGGTGCTTTGGGTTCGCCAGCCAGCAATAGGTGTAGACCATCAATCAGTTTCTGGTAAACAGGGGGATGTGCGATGTTTTTGAGTAACTCAAACTGTATAGCGGCAAATTCAGTTTTTATTAAACCGGGCGCAATGACCACAACATCAATCCCGAATTCCTTGACTTCCCCGCGTAAGGCTTCGGATAGTGCTTCCACGGCATGTTTCGATGCGGCATACCAGCCAAAACCAGGAATGGCTATGCTACCCAGAATCGATGAAATATTAATGATACATCCTGATTTTTGCATCCGCATATGAGGTATAACTGCATGCATCATCCGCGCATAGCCGAAGATATTTACTTCAAACTGATGATGAGCGGCTTCCATTGCCACACACTCAATTGCACCCAGTAGACCATACCCGGCATTGTTTACCAGCACGTCAATCCGTCCTTTGGTTGATATGATATGATCCACTAAATTGTTAATTGCTTCTGCATTGGTTACATCCAATTGGATCGGTTCAATGTGATCAGAGCGAATTTGCGTCAGCCTATCCATTCGACGCGCTATCACAAAAACGTAAAATCCATTTTCAGCAAATAGCTTGGCCGTCGCCTTCCCGATACCGCTGGATGCACCAGTAACCAATGCTATTCGCTGTGTCATTTTTTTGTTTTTCCAGTCACTTTTCTAAATGATGCTTGCCCCGGCCGTAGTTCCATATCAACAAGTGCATCATGCTCAAAGGGTCTGTCTCGAAATAGGGCGATATCAAGGTGCGCAGCACATCAATTTGA
>CAXBGL010000174.1:0-4857 GCA_963975255.1 uncultured Nitrosomonas sp.
ACCTGCACGGCAAGCAGCGGCAAAACGAGGTGTCCATTTGGCTGCTATCATGATTCGAAAAGATTTATATTATCCATAGGGGATTTACACACACCCAAAAATCTTTTCATTCATAGATGCAACCACGCGGGCGGTATGCCCTTCACTCAAATGAGCATAGCGTTTCACCATTTGCAAAGTTTTATGTCCTAATACTTCGGCAATCTCTGCTAGGCTTGCGCCATTCATGGCAAGGTATGATGCGGCGCTATGGCGTAAATCATGGAAATGGAAATCTTGAAGTTCTGCTTTCTTTACAGCTGTTTCCCATGGGGAGCGCAAATCCATGGGCTTTTGTGGTGCGCCTTCCTTAGTTGGAAAAAGCAAATTGCAATCAATTCGACGTACTTTGTTAAGTTCTTTTAACACTTCTAAGGCATGACCAGTAATTGCCACAGCGCGGCGCTCGCCATTCTTGGTTTCATGCAATATTGCCCGCCCTTGATTCAAATCAACCACATCCCAGGTTAAACCCATGATTTCGCCTTGTCTCATTCCGGTAGACAATGCCAGCACTACGACACTATAAAGATAGGGATTGCTCGATTCTTTGCAGGCTTTTAGTAAAAGTATGCGCTCATCATCCAATAGGAAACGTACACGCCCTCGTGATTCACTAGGCTTGGTCACTTTACGCATGGGGTTATCTTCTAACCAGCCCCATTCTTTAACAGCTGTGGTGAAAACGACTGATAATGCAGCCATGTAGCGGTTCACTGTAGCTGGAGATCGAGGCTTGCCACGCAAGGTTATCTCACTAGCCAGTTTGTCTCGACATTCAGCAATCAGTGAGGCGGTCACATCGATCAAAGCATGACTGCCAATCTCATCTTTCCATCGCTGTAGAAGTGCTGTTTGTTTCAGTATTGCCTTTGGTTTAGTGGGCAGAACGGTCTTGATATAGCGATCTATTAATTCATCCAGTGTGTGTCGTTTAGCTTCAGTTGTTTTAAAATGGCGGCCTTCACGCATTGCCGATTCTGTTTGCTGTGCCCATTTCTTGGCATCAGTTATGCGCTCAAATGTGACGGATTGGATAGGGAATCCTTTTAAGCGTACCTTTACCCGATAGCTAGTTTTACCATTATTGGAAATGCGCTTTTCTATATTTGCCATAAGTGCCGACCTTTCAAGTGTTAAACACTAAAAATGTGACCTTACACGGGTTAAGGCGATCGTTTGCCAGCTTGTGCGAATGGATAGAAATGCCCGTCGGTATCGCTGCACAGATTCAAGGGCACAAGCCGCAAGGAGTACGAGAAAAGCACTACATACGTCGTCCACTTGATCTATTAAGAATGTGGCATGTAAAGATTGAAGCATGGATACTGGAACAAGCAGGTATTAAATTTATTCCAACAAAACCAGGCTTAAGAGCAATAACCGCCACCTGACGGAATCAAAAAAGATCGGGGTTGCTAAAGGAGGAAATACAGGGCAACCCCTCACCACTTTGAGAAGGGAGAAAGCCTCATGGTGTTAATCTAAGATCGTCCATTTTATCGAAAGTTTCCAAAAAGAAGCGTAAGTTGCATAATGATTAAACCACCCCTAGTCCGACGGGCCGAAAAGCGGAAACCTTCACCGCCTGGGGTGGTATTTTTTTGAAGGTGCACTTGAAGGAATGTAGATGAAAGTAAACTCAATCGACCCAGCACTGATAAAAGCATATCAGGATATGAAGGAACAAGAGGTGCTCACAAAAAGCGCATTCAGCAGCCTTGACCTAAGACAAATCCACGAAATTATTCACTGGCAAGATAAATTTGGCTACTTGGAGGAAACCGTAGAAATCATGGATCTTGTGGAAAATCTGTCCGGTGAAAATCCAGATTTTGATAAGGCTGAGGAATGGCTTGAATTAAACCGTGATGAACTAACCCCAGGAAAGTTAAGAGATATTGTCTATGTTGCCATGCTGCAATGTGGATCAGACCGCATGAAAAAGCTAAATGATGCGAGTCATGCCGAAGCTCGTAAACGGGCAGACAAAATCAAGGAAATATGGGCAACGGGTCATTATTCTAGTCGTGACATATGTGCTGAAGAAGAATATTCGGGGTTAGGATTTGGTTCGTTCAAGACCGCACGTAATGCGCTAATAAACACGCCAGACCCTTCACCTTGGCCAGCTAAGGGATAATAGGACCTACCTACCCTCTGCATACAGAGGGTACCCGCTACACGTAGAGGGCAGGCATATTATTGTTTTAAAACACTTTTTTATGTGGATAATAAGAGCATCCCAACAACGCCGCAAGGCAAAGGATAGCTCAACATGGAGGAAGTCAAGAATCAACGTGTATTAGCAACGCACGCGCATAATCTACAATTTATCCCGCTAGAACAAGAAACACGCCCAACTGTAGCAACTGATGCTGCTGCGTATTACCTGAACAGAAAACCACAGACGTTAAGGTCTTAGGCTAGTACGCAGCCAAGGGGAGCCATTCAGCCAATCAGAATCAATGGTCGCCTTGCTTGGCGCGTTAGTGACATTAAGAATGCGCTTGGTATGGAGGGCTAATCAATGATCAACATTGAAAACGCCCTGCTGGAACAGAGTAGCAATTCAAATAACACGACAAATTCCACCGCAGCTCAGCGTCAACGATTATTAGAAGAGTTAACACGTGGAGGCGTATCAACTATTCAAGCAAGGCGTGATTTGGACATCATGATGGTTGGTACTCGTATTTTTGAATTACGACATCACGAAGGATATAACATAGAACCCGTATGGATTACAGAAGAAACTGAAGCTGGTAATCCACATCGTGTTGCATTATATATCTTGCAGCCTAGGCGAGGTGCAAGATGAATGATGAATGGCTGCAACGATTGGAAATGCTGCTAATACGTTTTTCTCATCTTGGAGTAGGTGCCGATGTAGCCTCACTCAGTTTAATCGAGTTATGGGCTCTTTATTTGCACCTATCCAGACTAGTGGATGGTTAGACGATGGCAGCAAGCCACTTACTTAGACTAGGCAAGGTAAAGGGTAAAAATGGGGTTCTGAGCGCATTACAACACAATAAACGCACATTGCAGGCTAAACGTGGTGCAGGCGCTAATATTACCCCGCTCAGAACGTCACTCAACTATTCCTTAACTGGCTCTGATACGGCAGAAAAGATAGACCGTCGTGCCAGGGTATTGATGGTTGAAGCAGGCATATATCGGCCGCGTGTTAATCAAGTGATGGCGGTGGAGATTATATTTAGCTTACCGATTGATCGACACAAACAAGACACTCGAAAATTCTTTAAAGACTGTTTGCAATGGGTCAAGCAACATATTCACGGCGTGCTGCTATCTTTTGATGTACACCTGGATGAAAGTGCGCCTCATGCCCATGCATTAGTTCTGCCATTAGCGGAAAACAAAATGCAGGGCAATAAAATCATGGGTAACAAGGGCAATCTGATCAGATTGATTAACCTGTTTCATGCTGATGTAGCACGCCATTATGGTCTGAGTAGAAACGAGACTAAGCGCTTTACCAGCCAGGATAAGGTGCATATTGCAAAACAAGTTTTATCTTCATTGGCTGCTGATCCTGTCATGAAATCACTTGTCTGGCCTTGTGTGCGTGATGCCATTCACAATAACCCCCTACCTTATGCCCAATTACTGGGAGTTGAACACAAGCGGCAACATGCAAACTATACGGGTAAAACATTCGTGCAAATCATGACATCAAAGGGTAAGGGAAAAGCAACAAACACTATATAGCGTTACAGCCCTTAAAAACATCAAACACTATCCTGTGTATAGCGTTTCATCTGCAAAGTATTCTATAGAGAGCAATATAGCGATCAAAAAACCACCTGTTGTTATTTGCTAAACAAGCCAATATTGCCGGTCATCAACAAGTAAACAATGGTAATCAACACGCGCACCGCGGGAAAACAATAAACTCATCAAACAAACTATTAAACGAGGCTAACAATGCGACAGCAGACACCAGCAGGCAAAGCCAGATCAAGCCAGAACACTTATAAGCATGGGTTGAGTAATTTACAGAAAGAGGTCAGCGATTTGTTGAGACGGCATAAGCAGGCTATTTATTGAAGCGGTCGGTAAGCGACAGTTTATGAGTCCTTCCTGGGCTTTCGTTCATGCGGGGAATGAATACCCCGTAGAAAAATTAGTGTGTCAACTTTTAAAAGTGGTTAACATTTTTTCCTCGTATCTTATTAGGTGAACTTTTAACATTTGTCAGTTAATGTTCAATTTGTCAGCTAACAGTTAACAAAATTAGTTAATTGAGCACAAACAATATTGATGACTACCCAGGGGTGGGTAAGATCTCTACAGCATTTCAATCTAAGTACCGCGCCTAGCCTATCTTTTTCTAAACACGTACTTTTTCAAAAAGGACAATATCATGACACAACGAGGCCGCAAGTCGGCAGCCAGTTTACAAACTGTTCCTGTACAGCACACACGCCAAGCACCACCGCCACCAGAAGAACTAACCGAAGTAGCCGCAAAGCTTTGGAATGACGTTGTTAAGAGCCAACCAGTTGATTATTTTCGGCCTAGTGATCTACCACTATTACAAGCGTATTGCACTTCACATGATAGAAAGAATCAAATGGATATTATGATTGCTGAACAGGGTGTAATGTTTGACGGTGTTGCACATCCTGGGTTAAAAGTTAGTCGTGATGAAGCCGGGTTACTCGCTTCGTTAGCTGTGAAGCTTAGATTATGTCAATCAAGTAGAACAAGGCCGGACAATGCAAGCTTAAAAACCGCAAAATAAATTTGCTCCGCGCGCCCTGCACCTATCCCCGCGGCAAGACCGCGGGG
>CAXBGL010000175.1:0-4695 GCA_963975255.1 uncultured Nitrosomonas sp.
GCTAATTTTACTGGCAAGTTATTGGAAATCAATTCGCTGGCTTCTTGGTTAGATTTGTTGGATAAATCAACAGACTTGTCATTATTGTCCTGCAATAGTTGCAGCGTATCGTCATAACTTATCCCTTTCCCGTCTTGCATATCGTTAATAACTGACTCTGTAGATACTTGGTGATTTGGCCTTACCAGTCTCTTACGTCGCTTTAAATGATTACGGAAAATAAAAAACAATATGATTGTTGCCAGTACCATACCCGACAACGGAAGTAAACCAGGCATCGCAATGATTTCCAATAACTTGCCAGTAAAATTAGCAATGGATTGTTTGGGTAACTCAGGCGTATTAATTTTTTCTTTATGGAATCTTAATTGCAGTGCAGCAATTTGAATTTCTAATTGTCCTATCTTGCTTTGCAGCACATGTATAGCCGCCACTTCTTTATCTGCTTTATGCTGAAGCTTATCCATGCGTTGTGTAATCTGCCTAAGATACGGATTCTTGGAAAATTCCTGCACTCCAGTATGCGAGTGATTAACTTGGGGTAGCGCCGCGGACGATACCCCTGACAAATACAAATAGAGTGTGATCATTGCAATTGAATTAAATCTGCATATAAACATCTTCTGGTGATAGCACTTGTGAGATTATTTACTTACAAAAAGTGGAAATATTCTTTTTTGCTTCCTCAATATTTTTCTGTCGCAAATCATCATCGACATATTGAATGCCGCCTTTCCCATCAGGCATCGTCAAACGAGCGGAGTCTCGAAATGTTTTTAATTTACCCTGAGCATGCATACACTTCTGATTATTGACTTCAATCTCAGCTTGCCGCTTAGACTCAGCTTCATGCTTATCAAGACGTCGCTTATCAAACTCCGCTCTTTCTTCAGCTAAACTCTTGGGGACAGTAGATTTATTATCTGCAGGCGATGCCGGTGTCGATTTAATTTTCAGTTTTCTTTCCTTCTGGGCAGAACCTGCAGACGGCGGCTGGTCAGTATATTGGATGTTACCATCCTGATCGACCCATTTATATATCTGAGCATGTGCCACAGCGCAGAATACGAGTAGTAACACTAACAACATAATATATCGCATAGCTTTCTCCAGAAAAGACCCAGCAAAAAAATCCAG
The DNA here is from genome assembly GCA_963975255.1 of uncultured Nitrosomonas sp. Classification (GTDB taxonomy): domain Bacteria; phylum Pseudomonadota; class Gammaproteobacteria; order Burkholderiales; family Nitrosomonadaceae; genus Nitrosomonas. Next base: position 1,138 of record CAXBGL010000175.1, read on the forward strand.
GCAGGGTATTCAACTCTATTTACATACTTCTTTAAACAATTTACACACTCTACGCAGTGGTTTTACCATACAAAGTCAATGCATTGATTAGATATAAACAATTGTAACAACAAATTTATTCTACAGACCAAAGGATTTGATTAGAATTTCAACCTATCAGATAGATACAAGACTATGGGTTTTACATCGCTTCTTTGGAATCTTATCTTTACTTATCGCCCATATTTAAATAGTCTAAAGTATTTTTTGTTTACATACTTATACAGAATGGATGACTGTGGACTACAGATATCTCACAATATATATTAATAATCATTGCTATACGAATTGATTAAAAAATTTCACCCGGTTTCGCTATAATGTCGCTTTGCAAAGGATTGTTAATATGCAGTTGATTCAAAAAGCACTTACCTTTGATGATGTCCTACTCATCCCCGGTCACTCCAAAGTTTTGCCACGAGATGTCAGTCTATCTACAAAGTTGACGCGTACCATCTCACTGAATATACCTTTAGTATCCGCTGCTATGGATACTGTTACAGAAGCACGACTTGCTATTTCTATGGCACAAGAAGGAGGGATTGGCATCATTCACAAAAACATGTCTATAGAATCGCAGGCAGCCCATGTTGCCAAAGTTAAACGTTTTGAGAGTGGCGTGGTTAAAGACCCAATCACCATCCCTCAAGATATGACTGTGCGTGAGGTGCTAGCATTGATTCGCTTACATAAAATTTCTGGATTACCCGTTGTAAACGGCAAAGAAGTAGTCGGGATTGTTACCAATCGTGATCTTCGTTTTGAAACAAACTTAGATCAAGTTATCAAAAACATCATGACGCCAAAAAAACGTTTAATCACGGTAAAAGAAGGCGCTACCCGTGATGAAGCCATGGCCTTACTGCGTAAACACCGCTTGGAAAGAGTTCTGGTAGTCAATGATAACTTCGAGCTATGTGGCCTCATTACCGTTAAGGATATTACCAAGACATCAGAATACCCTCAAGCCTGTAAGGATACGCAGGAAAGTTTGCGTGTCGGTGCTGCGATCGGCGTTGGAGAAGGCAGCGAAGAGCGTGCACAAGCATTAGTTGAAGCAGGTGTGGACGTAATTGTTGTCGACACGGCTCATGGACATTCTCAGAGCGTTCTAGACCGCATCGCATGGGTTAAAGATAGCTTTCCACATGTCCAGGTAATTGGTGGAAATATTGCAACGGCAGCCGCAGCCAGAGCGATGGTTGATTGTGGTGTCGATGCTGTAAAAGTAGGAATCGGGCCTGGTTCGATATGTACCACACGTATTGTTGCAGGTGTAGGGGTACCACAAATTACTGCAATTCATAATGTATCCGAAGCATTAAAAGGTACGGGCGTACCCATTATTGCGGATGGCGGCATTCGTTATTCCGGTGATATTGCCAAAGCAATTGCAGCCGGTGCCAATCTGGTCATGTTGGGTGGATTATTTGCAGGAACTGAGGAGTCACCCGGTGAAATTGAGTTATTCCAAGGCCGTTCTTATAAAAGCTATCGTGGTATGGGCTCACTTTCTGCAATGCAGCAAGGTTCCAGTGATCGCTATTTTCAAGAGATTGAACAAAGGAATAATGACAAGTTAGTACCAGAAGGTGTGGAAGGTCGCGTCCCGTTTAAAGGCAGTATCACCGCGGTTATCCATCAACTCATGGGTGGCGTACGTTCCAGCATGGGCTACTTAGGATGTGAAACCATTGAAGCCATGCACAACAATGCTGAGTTTGTTGAAATTACTTCTGCGGGTATTCGTGAGTCACACGTTCACGACGTACAAATCACCAAAGAAGCCCCCAATTATCACGTCGAATAGATAGTAATCCCACATGCATCAAAAAATTCTTATTCTGGACTTTGGTTCCCAGTACACGCAGTTGATTGCCCGCAGAGTCCGGGAAACGAATGCTTACTGTGAACTGCATCCCTACGATGTCAGTTGGCAATTTATTAAAGACTTTGCCCCTCAAGGCATTATTTTGTCAGGTGGCCCAGCTTCAGTAACTGAAGATGAAACCCCGCGTGCACCACAAATTGTATTTGAGTTGGGCATTCCTGTACTTGGCATCTGCTATGGCATGCAAACGATGGCAGAACAATTGGGCGGTACAGTTAACAGCGCCCCTATCCGGGAATTTGGTTACGCTGAAGTACAAACAGAAGCATACGGTGCATTACTGCAAGATATTCAGGACCGTTCCAATACAGAAGGAAGAAAATTACTCGAAGTCTGGATGAGTCACGGCGACAAGGTAGAAACGTTACCGCCTGGCTTTAAGGTAATGGCCAATAATGCTGCGACACCCATTGCTGCGATGGCAAATGAAGAACGCCAGTTTTATGGTATACAGTTTCACCCTGAAGTCACCCATACTTTGCAAGGGAAGGTTATTATTGAGCGCTTTGTTCACGCTATTTGTGGGATGGGTCATGACTGGAATATGCCTGATTATGTTCAAGAAGCCATCAGCAAGGTTCGCTCTACCGTCGGGAATGACAAGGTTATTCTGGGTTTGTCGGGCGGGGTAGATTCCTCTGTGGCCGCTGCATTGATACATCGTGCTATCGGCAAACAATTAACCTGTGTATTTGTTGATAACGGTCTATTACGGCTCAATGAAGTCAAGCAAGTCATGGATACTTTTGCTAAAAACCTGGAAGTAAAAGTAATTCATGTCGATGCAAAACGCGAATTTTACAAGGAACTGCAAAGCGTTTCAGATCCAGAAGAAAAACGACGCGTTATTGGACGCGAATTTGTAGAAGTATTTCAACATGAATCAGACAAAATCACCGATGCCAAGTGGCTGGCACAAGGCACCATCTATCCTGATGTAATCGAATCTGCAGGTGGTAAAACCGAAAAAGCCCATACTATTAAATCCCACCATAATGTAGGCGGATTACCCGACACCCTGCATTTAAAATTATTGGAACCACTGCGCGAGTTATTTAAAGATGAAGTACGCGAGCTTGGATTGGCACTCAATCTACCTCGCGAAATGGTGTTTCGTCATCCTTTCCCAGGACCAGGCCTTGGTGTACGAATTCTGGGTGAAATAAAACACGAGTATGTTGAATTATTGCAACGCGCCGACGCAATTTTTATCGAAGAATTACAGCTTTCTGGCTGGTATGAAAAAACTTCACAGGCATTTGCCGTATTCCTGCCTGTAAAATCAGTGGGGGTAATGGGTGATGGGCGTACTTATGAATATGTCATCGCATTGCGGGCTGTGCAAACTCAAGACTTTATGACCGCCAATTGGGCGGAACTGCCCTATACTTTATTGAGCAAAGTTTCCAATCGCATTATCAATGAAATCCGTGGGATCAATCGCGTCGTCTACGATATTTCTGGCAAACCCCCTGCTACGATTGAATGGGAATAACATATATATTAAGCAGGAGTTTTAATAAACAACCCCGTGGCAAGACCACGGGGTATTAGAAAAGTGTAAGTTGACGCAGTGAGCTGGGTCCGCTTTAGTGGACGGATAAGTCACTAGCATTATGCAGCGATTT
>CAXBGL010000176.1:0-4692 GCA_963975255.1 uncultured Nitrosomonas sp.
GGTGACATATTATCCATTCCTTGCATATTCATATCTCCCATCCCCATGTCTTTCATCGTTCTTAGTGGGGGTTTATCAAGGAGGGGAACAACTGCTTCAATACCTGGCTGAATCGCCAGTGTACCCCGTGCATAACCACTACGATCCATCGACGCGGCAAAAATCGTATACGCATCTTCTTCTAATGGTTCAACGATCACATCATAGGTTTCAGCTACAGCAATTCTGAATTCATCAACTGACACCGGTTGTACATTTTGTCCGTCTGCTTGTACGATAGTCATTTTTAGACCCGGTATGCGAACATCAAAGTAACTCATTGATGCACCGTTAATGAATCGCAATCGAATGCGTTCACCAGGCTGAAATAAACCCGTCCAATTGGATGAAGGCGCCAACCCATTAATCAGATAGGTATAAGTTGCTGCGCTGACATCAGTTATAGTAATCACTCTGCTTTTTCAGTTTACGCATAACGTGCATTGGTTTTTCGAAGGTCCAATCTGAAAGCATCACGACATACTCACGATCATATTTAAATGGTTCTGGTTCGATCGGATCGATAATCAACGGTCCGTAATGCCCTTGCTGTTCTTGCAGCCCAGAATGACTGTGATACCAGTAGGTGCCACTCTGTTTGACTGGGAAAGCGTAACGAAATGTCTCGCCGGATTTGATGCCTGCATAGCTAACGCCCGGTACTCCATCCATTTGATGGGGAACAAGAAGACCGTGCCAATGAATAGAGGTGTCTTCATCTAGTTGATTAGTTACCTGCATGACCGCGTCTTGTCCTTCCTTCAGGCGAACAAGTGGACCTGGAATAGAGCCACTGATCGTGACTGCGTCCCCCATACGACCACCGATCTCCAGTGACTTACGCATGATATGCAAATCGATTGGCACTTCGCCAGTGTCTGTACTTAATCCTAAAGTCTCTTTAGCAAACGCGGGAACAAGCGAATTTAATCCTATTACTGCTCCAGTTGCACTGGCATGTTGTAAAAATCGACGTCTTGATGAATTATGAAAGCAGTTCTTGGCCATACATTCTTCCTGACTATTTTATAGTACTAAAATTGATAGCGCTTACGTCATTCGATAATCGAAAATTAGTTCCGTTGTAAATGCACCTCAGTACAAAGTTGATTTATGCGCTGTTTTGTTGAAATCATTCGGGCTTGTCGCTCATCTTCTGTCATACGTCTTCCTGATCCGTCTGGAGAAACAAGTAAAATATGAGGGCCCGGTCTACTTTCAAGTTTTGCAAGCCAATCTTTTGCACGCTGGCAATCGAGATTTTTTGTTGCTTCTTCTGCAGCTTGCTGAAGCTTTGCTTGATGACGACGTTTGCGTTCTTGCAAATACTGATCTACTTCGGTGTTCATCTCATCAAAACGCTCTTCAAGAACTGGATCGGGAGGAGGAGCTGCATCTGTATGTACCATTTCATATACTCCGTTTTCAGGAGGCTCAGATCCGTAATGAACATCACCATCTACTGGGTCAATCCAACGATATACAAATACATGCTCAGCTGAGGCAATCGTTGGTATTAAAAAAATAAAATAAAACACAAACGAACGAAATATTATTGGACATAATGTTCTCATTATTTTCTCCTGAGGTTTAAATTAAATCTGAACCTGAAATCACATTGAGTATCACTTTTAATCTTTAGTTTAAGATATGTGTAACAGAAAATCTGGTTTTTTACTTAAATCAATAAAGATAATACGTAGATTGTAATAATTTAGGATTTAAACATTAAAAGATACTTTCCATTTGGTAAGGATTAAATTTTAATGAAGAATTGATGTTATAGTCATATTTTCCTTATATTCATACTGAGGTTGTTGTTGATGCGATTTATATCCTGAAATTACCAATAATTCTGTTCAGATAGTACTCAATATCCTTAATTAAAATTGTATACTTAAACCTAGAATATAAAGATAAAAATCAGTCATTAATGGTTCGGAGATAACAATTCATGCTAAGGGAAAAGTACCGACTTAAGACATTACATTTGGCGATAATTGCATTAAGCATGTCAACTGTACTTAGTGGCTGTGCAACATATCAAACACTCCCCTTATCAGAAAAGGCATCGTTATTAAATGACGTGGAAACACTATCATTACAATACAAGAACTATAGTAAAGAAAATTCTACACATAAACTCGACCCTACAGACGGGCTCGATCTCAATGAAGCAGCAATCCTCGCTGTTTTTGCAAATCCGGACCTTCGAGCCAAGCGAGCAGTTCTTAAAGTTGCTGAAGTTCAAGTTTTCGCGGCTGGTTTACTACCCGATCCGCAACTTGGGATCGGTTTTGACAAACCGACAGGTAACACACTGGGACTGGTTAATGCCTGGTCGCTAGGATTAGGTTATGACATCATACCTTTGATTACTCGCACAGCACGTGTTGATGCCGCACGTCAGACACAAAGTAAAGTACATCTCGAACTTTTGTGGCAAGAGTGGCAGGTCATTCAACAAGCACGAACACTTGCCGTTCGCATGCAGCTTGAAGAGCAACGATTAACATTACTACAAAACATGCTTAACCTATATCAGGATCGTTATCATCGATCTACACAGGCTCTGCAAGATGGCAATATTACCTTGGATGTAAACGGAACCGATCTAACTGCATTGGTCGATACGCTTAGTCAAATAAATCAACTTGAGCAAACACACAATCAAACTCGTCACAGTTTCAATCTATTGCTAGGTTTGGAACCTCAGGCTACGATTACGATTGTTCCGTTATCACAGGGTGTATCTCTGGATCCTGAGATAGTGAAATCTCAATTAAATAAACTACCTGATATACGTCCCGATTTATTAGCTTTAAAGGCCGGTTATGAAAGTCAAGAAGCGCGAGTCCGAGCTGAAATCCTTGCACAATTTCCATCACTTGGTGTGGGGGTCAATCGTACTCGAGACACAGGTAACGTTAAAGCAATTGGTTTAAGTATAAACCTTAGTTTACCCATATTTAGTGGTAACCGCGGTAACATTGAAATTGAACGTGCAACCCGTGAACAACTCAGGGAAGAATACAAAGCTCGACTAGCTCAAACGACCGTTGATGTATATCAATTACTTGAACTTCAAACCATCTTACAACGGCAACTGGATAGTCTGCAGACATATCTACCTACTCTTAAAGTTCTTGTGGACCGAGCACGTGTTGCCTATGATCGTGGAGACATTCAGGCACTGACTTTCCTTAACATGGAATCAACCTGGATCAACAAGCGACTAGAACAAATCAGTCTAGTACAGTCAACATGGGAAAATCACATTGCACTGGAAGCACTGTTAGCTCTACCTGGTTTCTCAGCAAATACGAACTCACTACCTTCCGAAACGAAGGAGATAACTCCGTGAAAATAATATCATTAAGACATTCTGTGATACTACCTATCGCTATCTTAATCTGTTTTTTTTATTCACTACAAGCTAACGCAGAATCTCCTAGTGTGCAGATAAAAACAGCTCTTGTTATTGAAAAAACAATGACAGAAACTTTGACGTCATTCGGTATTCTCGACCCTGATCCTGATCAAATATTGAGCCTTTCACTTCCTCATGCAGGGTTAATAAATAAAGTATGGGTACGTCTTGGGCAACGTGTAAATAGTGGTGACCAATTACTTGAAATAGTAACTGCCCCAGATGCACACATGCAATTTTTACAAGCACAAAGTGCTGTCGACTATGCAAAAAGAGAACTGGAACGGCAGCAACGTCTATTAACCGAACAACTAACAACCAAAGCACAAGTTGATGCAACAAATAAAAATCTAAGTGACGCTTATGCCACTTTAAAAGCATTACAACAACGTGGACAAAATGTAGAAAAAGAAACCTTGCGCACGCCAATGGATGGCATAGTGATACAACTAGATGTCTCTCAAGGCCAGCGTGTACAAGCAGATACCAGCGCCATGTTAATCGCGGCGGAGCAACGCCTTATCGCACGCCTTGGAGTAGAACCAGAAGATTTGGATGCAATTCGAACTGGTACGCCAGTTACTATTACTTCAGTCTTCGTTCCCGAACTGAAAATAGAAACAACAATCAGGGAAGTTCACGCAATGGTTAACCCCAACACTCATCTAGTTGAGGTTTTGGCAGCGATTCCTGTACAACAGGTCGAACAACTTGTATTGGGTAGTCGAATTCTGGGACAAATACACCTTGCCTCTCATACAGCACTTGTAGTACCTCGTACTGCGGTATTAGGTGATGGTTCCAATTCTTATCTTTTTACTGTTAGCAAAAATAAGGCTAAACGGATTTCGGTACAGACTGGAGTGGAAGAAGGTGGATTGATCGAGGTTATTGGCAATCTAAATGTTAACGATGTCGTGGTTATAACTGGAAATTATGAATTGTCTGACGGCATGACAGTTAAGGAAGTCCCTTAATGGACATTGCACACTGGGCGGCGGCGCATCGCCGTTCAATTTTATTCTTAACTGCACTTTTATCACTCGCTGGAATTGCTGCAGCTCTTAAATTACCAGTCGCTCTGTTTCCGCATGTCGATTTTCCCCGTGTAGTAGTTTCATTGGAAGCGGGTGATCGACCGGCGGATCAGATGGTAATTGCTGTCACCCGCCCGATAGAACAAACAGTACGTTCAGTACCTGGTGTAATTGGTCTTCGCTCTA
>CAXBGL010000177.1:0-4689 GCA_963975255.1 uncultured Nitrosomonas sp.
TCAAATTGATGTGCTGCGCACCTTGATATCGCCCTATTTCGAGACAGACCCTATATGGACAAACAGAACCTGGTGGCATCATCAATATGGTTACTAAAAAACCATTGCCAACTCCTTTTCATAAACTCGAACAGCAATTTGGTTCCTATGATTTTTATCGCACAACATTCGACTCGACCGGTCCGCTTGGTGGCGGATTTAGTTATCGCCTTAATTTAGCCTATGAAAATTCGGGGTCGTTTCGAAACTTTGTAGAAGGCGAACGTGTTTTTGTCGCACCTGTGCTGCGCTGGGACATCAGCCCACGTACCCAGATTGATTTATCACTCGATTATTTAAAAGGTCATAACACACCTGATTATGGTATTCCTGCCAATGGCAATCGTCCACTTAACGTGCCACGTGAAAGGTTCTTCGGCGAACCCTTCAACAAAGCTAAATACGATGATACTGTCGTGAGTCTCAATTGGAGTCATAAAATTAACGACAAATGGACACTACGGCATCGCTTCAGCACTGAAATATTAAAGTCAGAAATTGTAAACGTCACAACCCCTTTCTCAGAACCTATTCTATCTGACAACCGTCGTGCGGTTAGACGACGGCTGGAAATTTTACACAATGCGCGAAACGAATCATATTATAACGTCGTTGATTTGAGTGGCCATTTCGAGACCTGGGGCATCAAACACCGTGTTTTGTTCGGAGGCGACTATTACCGTGAAGATACTCGCTGGGGCTTTGTCGAAGATGAGGACAGTGAGCTGGAATTTAATACGCTTGATTTTACTAACCCTGTCTACCAAACGGGCGGGCCGCCGCCAATCGATCCAGAAAGTGATTTTCCTGGCAACGATATCGACGAAACGGAGAAGTGGTTTGGTTTGTATTTCCAGGATCAAATAGAGCTACCGTATCATATCCACGTACTGGCAGGTTTCCGCTACGATAACATCAGTGCACGCGAGTTTACCAAAGGAGAATCAACTGGTGAACCACCCGATGATGCACTGACGCCACGTGGTGGATTATTATGGCGCCCAATACCTGAACTGGCTTTGTATAGCAGCTACACCGAAAATTTTAATGGTTCGAACGGCCTTGCGCGGCAGGGTGGCAAACTGCCCCCAGAAAGCGCACAGCAGTGGGAAATGGGTATAAAAACTGAACTCTTAGATGGTCGGTTTCTCGCGACGCTTTCATATTACGATCTGACTAAGCAGAATGTCGGTGTGCCCGATCAGATTAATCCACTATTTTCACGCACGGTTGGCGAGCTGCAGGTCCGAGGTCTTGAATTGGATCTGCAAGGCGAGTTACTACCCGGTTGGCGCCTGATCGGCGCATATGCCTATACACCCTTTGCTAAAATCATTCGAGATCAAGAAGTATTTGTGAATGATGAAGATAATGTCATTGGAACAGGCCCTGGCAATACTGGGCATCGTTTCAATAATGTACCGCGTCATAATGCAAGCTTATGGACCACCTATGAAATACAAAAGGGTCTACTTCGTAGTCTCAAATTTGGTGGCGGAATAATAGCCGTCAGCAAACGCCAAGCCGATATCGAAAACACGGCCCAGGCTCCCGGATACGCAGTTGTAAATCTGATGGCAGCATACAAATACAAGCTTGGTAACGCAACACTCCGATTTCAGCTCAACGCAGAAAATATTTTGGATAAACACTATTTTGTATCAACCAGCGGCCTTCGGTTCATGCCAGGGACACCACGCAGCATCCTCGGATCAGTGTCCATTGCGTACTGACCAACGCCATAACTATCGCCTATTGACGTGTTTCAGAATGAAGTTTTGGCATTTAACAAAACAGGCGGGGCAATTTCAAGTACTTATTTACAGATAAGTTTCAGAGTAATTTAAAAACATACAAATTAGCATCTCAACAGCTTCAATTTGCAAAAACACTTGAGTAAGTTCGACACGGGTGCATAATTAAAGATAAGTACTTAACAGTCAAATTCAGATTTAATGGTTTCTTCTACACTTTCTTCCAGCATCAACGACCCAGAAATAACTACCTGGCTAGAATCAGCGACACCCAAGCTTTCGTCCAGTAACAATATGGTGCTTAGGCACGCGTTAGACTACGCCATACAACTTTACGCTGATCATAGTCTACCTTCTGGCGAACGTGTAACGCGACACATATTGGCTACGGTATCAAACCTTATTTTACTGAAAGTAGATAGCGACACCTTGACTGCTGGCATGCTCCATGCCATACCAAATTATTTGGATGACTATGTAATTAAATTACAAACTGATTTTAATCCTACTGTTGCGAACCTGGTCGAAGGTGTGTCGCGGACAGGACGTATCCAGAAACTTAGTAACAAAAGTGGCGCAACCAATCACACTGCGCAAATTGAGGCTGTGCGAAAAATGTTATTGGCTATGGTAGAAGATATTCGTGTGGTAATCATAGCTTTAGCTAGCCGTGAGCAAACCATACGATATGCTGTCACAAACAATATTCCTGAACGTGTGGAGATCGCACTTGAGACACTGGATATATTCGCACCATTGGCAAATCGATTAGGATTGTGGCAGATAAAGTGGGTGCTAGAGGATTTATCATTACGTGTTATCGAACCGGAACGTTATAAAGAAATTGTTCAATTTCTGGAAGAAACACGCACCAGCCGCGAACAATATATCGGTCTGGTAATTGCCAAGTTACAGCATGAATTAAAACAGACGAACATCGAAGCAGAAGTAACTGGTCGCCCTAAGCATATCTACAGCATTTATAAAAAAATGAAACGCAAGGATCTGGCTTTTAGTGAAATTTACGATGCACGTGCGGTTCGAATTCTGGTAGATGATATAAATAATTGCTATGCTGCGTTGGGTGTGGTGCACAATTTATGGACACCCATTTCGCAGGAATTCGATGATTACATTGCCAAACCCAAAAGCAATGATTATCGCTCATTGCATACTGCAGTTTTTGGTCCTAAAAACAAAGTGGTAGAGGTGCAAATCCGAACGCATGAAATGCATCGGTACTCTGAGTTAGGTGTTGCTTCACATTGGCGTTACAAAGAAGGGACAAAGCGTAATACCCGCTATGACGAAAAAATTGCCTGGTTACGACAAATCCTAGAATGGAAAAATGATGTCTCAGGTGTTGGAGAATTGGCTGAGCATTTTAAAACTGCGCCGTTTGAAGATTCGGTCTATGTTTTAACACCTCAAGACAAAGTAATTGCCTTACCCAAAGGAGCCACACCAGTAGATTTTGCTTATCATGTACATACCGAACTGGGGCACCATTGTCGCGGAGCAAAAGTGGACGGGGCGATTGTTTCACTTGATTATCCGCTGAAAAATACCCAACGGGTAGAAATCATTTCGGCTAAGCACGGTGGACCAAGCCGTGATTGGCTCAACCGCACTCTAGGTTATCTCAAAAGTCATCGTGCTCGATCAAAAGTCCGACAATGGTTTAACAGTCAGGAACTCGAAGCTACACTGATACAAGGCAGGGCGATCATAGACAAAGCATTGCAGCGCCACGGCATGACGACAATGAGTCTTGACAAATTTGCCAGTAAATTTAATTTTATCAAACTTAATGATTTCTTTATCGCTGTTGCCAAGGGTAATATAAATAACCATCAATTAGCAACAGCTTTAAACACCGAAACGGAACCTACTGCCGCACAAGTAGATCTGCTTGCAATCAACAAATCCAGCGAGCAACCAAACACACGACAAATAGGCAGCGGCATACGTGTGGCTGGTGTCGATAATTTACTGACAGTTTTGGCGAAATGTTGCAGGCCTGTGCCCTCTGAACCTATCATCGGCTTTGTCACCACGCGGGGACGCGGCGTTACAATCCATCGTCAAGGCTGCAGCAGCCTATCACGGCTATCAAAGAAAAGCGCTGAGCGTTTGGTTGAGGCGGACTGGGGTTCGTTACAAGATAAGCACTACCCAGTTGATATAGAGATTAAAACTTATGATAGGCAAGGATTACTGCGCGACATATCCGATATTTTGTTACGAGAGAAAGTTAATATTGTTACGATTAATAGCCAAAAACGTCATGGCATGGTTACGTTAAAATTGGTTCTGGAAGTAAGTGGAATGACCCAATTACATCGGGTGCTGGGATTTATAAGAGAAATTCCTAACCTGGTCTTTGCAACGCGCAAACAGAAATAATATACAAACTAAGTTATTGATTCGACTGACCACATACTCCACAACCCATTGCATTACAATATTAGCCGACTTGTCATGACTAGCAATTCAATAAGCTAGCCTGAATATTGCACCAGTTGATGGACTTTAAACGCCGATCTGTTCTGAATTGAGCGTGCTCGCGACTGGAGACGCAGTTATTCTGCGACATAGGGAGCATCTGCGTTCAATTCAGAACAGAACAAGTTAAAAACCAGCAAGTGAAGCCTTGGGTACAAACTGTATTTTCGCTTAATTTGCCAAGAAACAATAGACATAAGGGTTACAGACTAAAATCTAGTGTGCTGGTGCAATATTCAGGCTAGGAGCAAACTCATTGCACCTAATCATGAATGGGTCAGGCAGCTTACTTATCCATTATCGAAAAGGCAAGGTTACCAATTTGTAATCTTACGGCAAGGCTATGTCGCAATTAACTGTTGAAATTGTCTTGTTTTTCCAAGAGACACTA
>CAXBGL010000178.1:0-4641 GCA_963975255.1 uncultured Nitrosomonas sp.
TATGTATTCCTCATCGAAAAACTCCTATTTAGTTAATAAAAAGTTGTTCGTTAAACTATGGGTAGACCACATTTCTACTTTGCAGAAAAGCGGACATTTCTATTTGGTGTTGACATGGAAGAGATTCCTCCTTGTAACAACTATCCTAAATGTGATAGCTTATGCCACTCTGAAGTATCCATCAGTGATGGCAACCTCAACCCTTTTAATGAAAGAGCGTCTATATCTTCTATGCCCTCATACATTTTTCCGAACAGTTTGGATGGAAGAGGTAATTGAAAAAAGTGCATCCTGGACTAAGCGAATATAGGTTATATATGATTAGAATTGCATCTTTTCAACTCAATGCTAAATACCTCTTTTTATTTTTTTAAAAATTCGAAGTTGTAAGACTGGCTTGTCACTGATTAGGTTACATATTCGATGATTATTCCAGGCTTATTTGACTTCTTATTAGTCTATAATTTCGTTTTAGTATCTAATCCTTAACGTTATTTGGAAAAATATGTGCAGGGAATTGCGATTTACAGATTTAGCTGGAAGAGGAGGGAATATCGATGCGTAAATTTTTATACAGCATAAAGAAGTTCCCAAATTATTTAGGACGTTTTGGTTTTTATAGCGGGTTGAAATTATTCATTATAATCGAGCGGCATCTATTTCAATCTACATCTGAACAAGTAATCGTAAAGCTACCTCAGACTGATTACCCAGTATATTTGCGCCCTACAATCGCTGATTTTTCAGCGTTTTGGATTTGCTTGGTTGCGGAACAATACAGTACTTCTCCTTTTCCCCAAAGTGATCGATTATCGGCTGTTTATGAAGATATGCTTGGAAAAGGGAAACGGCCTCTTATAATCGATGCGGGAGCAATATAGGTATGTCTGCTCTTTGGTTTGCTCAAAAATATCCAGAAGCGAGGATCATTGCGATTGAACCAAATAGAGAAAATTATGAACTTCTTGAAAAAAATGTACGTCCCTACAAGAATCAGATTACATCTTTTTTTGGTGGTGTTTGGCCAAAGGATGTTGGGCTTATTATTGAAAATCCTGAAGCTGGTGCCCAACACTATCGAACACGAGAGGTTCCGTTAGAGACACAGGGTGCTCTCAACGCGATAACTATAAATACTATACTTAAAAAGGCCGAAGTCGACGAAATCTTCATTGTAAAAATAGACATTGAAGGTGGTCAGGCAGCATTGTTCAAGGAAAACACATCCTGGGTTAAAAAAACTCATCTTATTGTTCTTGAGCTGGATGACTGGCAGTTTCCTTGGAAAGGAACCAGTCGGTCTTTTTTTTCGTGTGTGAGCAAATACCATTTTGACTATCTTTTACACGGAGAGAACATTTTTTGTTTTCAAGACCTAGGGAATGGTGGTAATTCTATTAAATGAAAGTGATTATTTTACGTATTGCTAAAACTCTTGGTTTGTTTGTAATTTCTAGCTGGTTGACTCGAAATAGACTGAGAATATTGGGGTACCATGGAATCTGGTTCCTCGATGATCACTACGGAAATCATTTATTTATGAGTCCCGAAAAGTTTCATTCGAGAATGACTTGGTTGAAAAATTCAAAATATCACGTTATTTCTCTCGATTCCGCTTTACGCGGATTAAAAACAGGAAAGGGAATGCCATACAGCACAGTTATTACAATAGATGATGGCTGGTTTGGTACATTTCGTTATATGTTGCCTGTGCTTCAACAAGAAAATATGGGGGCAACTCTCTATGTTTATACTGGAGCGGTTGATAAGCAGGAAGTAATGGGAAATATCTTAATTCCTGCGCTTGTACAACTTAGCATTATAAAGAGTTTTTATTTAAATGACTTTAGCGCTTCTCAGCCCACGCAAATTGATATCAGTAGCGAACTCAAAAAGCAAAAAGAAGCTTCTGAACTAGTTGACATTTGGCAAGAATTGGATGAAGACCAGGCAAAAATATTTTGCCGTGAAGTAGCAGAAAGTTTAGGTTTCGATTTCGACCTAATTGTTGAATCACGCCAGTTCAGCTTCATGTCTTACGATGAAATTTCAATTGCTAATAAAAATGGACTTGACATTCAACTACACACAGATACGCATCATCTGGACGTAAGGGCACCTGATAAAATTGTTTCAGAGATTAAGATCAATCGAGAGAAACTGGTATCGCATGTTGATTCCACCCTGAATCATTTTTGCTACCCTAGTGGGGTAAATTGCAACGCAATGCATCCATTTTTAGAAGAATGTGGAATAATTTCTGCAACTATTACTGAGACCGGTCTGGTGAAACCGCTATCAAATCCTTATGCAATGAATAGGATATTAGATGGAGAGCAAGTTTCGCAACTTGAATTTGAAGGGGAGATGTCAGGTTTTCTGGAATTGGTTCGTGATTTGAAGAGAATATTATTTCCTAGTTAACGTTAATTTTGTCTTGATTTTGACCTAAATGGCTAGAATTCAGAAAAACAAATTATTTAGAACTTTTGATGAATATATTCTAAGTTTAATCTAATCGATGAATTTCACTGTTCATCATGCATACAATTAAGATTTGGTTCAATCTAAAATTTGACATAATCAGTAAGGAGATATGTTTGTCAGGAAATCGTATTAATTATGTATACGGGCGTAAAATCGGTTTAGTGAAACTATTCATATCACGGTTTTATAACTGTGTTGGTCGATATAAAGCTTATAAGAAAGTACGGTGGGGTGAAGTTCGGAGACTTGTTTTTATTTGCCATGGGAATATTTGTAGAAGCGCTTATGCGGAGGCACGTGCACGACATATTGGATTAAGTGCTGCATCTGCAGGTTTGGGTGCGGACAGAGGAGGTAAGGCTAATCCACAAGCTATAAAGGTGGCTTTTAACCGGAAAATTGATCTTCAATTCCATAAAACTACAAATGTAGATGATCTTGTTATATCAGAAGGAGATTTGTTTTTGTGCATGGAACCATCACAGGCAATTCTTGTGGAAAACCTACTTGGTAAAAATGCTCGACAACAAGTTTCATTGTTGGGTCTATGGTCTGAGGAAAAACGCCCTTTTTTGCAGGATCCATATGAACTGTTAGACGAATACTGGGATACTTGCTTCAATATTATTGACTCGGCGTTAAGCCGGATTCGTCTTAACGCTGTGAATAGTGGAGCAAAGGTGATTATTAGTGGAAAGTAATCAATTACCAAACGTGATGGTTGCCGGTGCTCACAGTATGGGGGCTTTGGGTGTGATAAGGTCTCTAGGGAAAGCCGGCTATATTGTCCACGCTGCTTCTGAGTCGTCAAATGAGACTTGTTTTCGATCAAATTATGCGCATCATCGGGTGATTCATCCATCCGGTGATAAGCCCGAATTTAAAGAGTGGTTTGAAAATTATGTGGACACATATAATATTAAACTCATAATTCCTGGGGGCCCCATCTCACCTGGTGGGCATTCAATTATTGATCGGTATATGCATTTGTTTCCTGTTAAAAACGATGCAAATATTCTTGCTAAGAGTAATAAGTATGAACTATTTGAATCTTTGTTGAGCGAAAGTGAGCAAAGTGAACATCTGCCACCGATTACTCTCGTGAATTTAAATATGGAACTTCCAACTGAAAGAAATCTATCAAAATTAGGATGTCCCTTATTTATAAAACTCGACAGAGTCCATTCTATTAATGATCAGGGAGATCAAGTTATTCGCCTCGATACCGCCATTGAGGCTTTCAGTTGTTTAAGTGAATTAAAAACAAACTATAAAAAAGCAGTCGTACAAGGTTTTGTCCAAGGTTCAGGTGTGGGAGTTTTCTTATTGCGTTGGGATGGCGTAATTAAAGCGAAGTTTATGCATCGTCGCCTTCATGAAATGCCTCACACTGGCGGTGCATCATCTTTGAGAGAGTCATGGTGGCACGACAAAATTCTTAAAGATGCAGAGGCAAACCTTTCGAGAATAAATTGGGAAGGTGTTGCAATGATTGAATATCGTTGGGATTGTAATACGGATGAATTTTATTTGATGGAGATGAACTTGAGGTTCTGGGGGTCACTACATCTCGCAATTTATTCGGGCGTTGATTTCCCGAAACTTCTGGCTGATGCTTTTTTTGGGCATGATTTTGCACCTAATCCAAAACCTGAGATTGGAGTGAAGTGTAGAAATACAATACCGGGTGAAATCGGGTATATTGTGTCATTATGGCGTGATAAAAATGTATCATTATTTCGTAAGTTTTATTCAATTTTGGAATTAATTTGGCTTTCCTTAGATTTTCGCGTTAAAAATGATCTTTTATTTCCAGGAGATCGAAAAATATTTTTTTATCGTTTAATGCAGTTTTTAAAAACTGGCCAATAACTATTTTTCATTCACTACTGACTTTGTAATCTGAAAAAAATGTAGGAGTAACAATATTTAGTATTTTCTCGGAAACTTTTAATTTGTACTGAGATACTAAAACAAGAGAGATGAGTATTTTACAATACAGAAATGAGTCTGAAAGTGAGTTGATGAGTTTTAGTATTCAAACTTGATTCTGTTTTGGTCTGGTTAATAAATGTTTCTTTTGTATGATCTACCCATAGTTTAACGGACAACTTTTTATTAACTAAATAGGAGTTTTTCGATGAGGAATACATG
>CAXBGL010000179.1:0-4608 GCA_963975255.1 uncultured Nitrosomonas sp.
GCTGAGGCAGCTTGACTCAAACTAAAAAGTCTTCGGAAAAGTCGGGCCGATTCATGTTTACATCTTCCCATTCTATTTTTAACAATTCTCCCAGCCGTGCTCCTGTTTCAATAGCTAAGACTACTAATGAATAAAGAAGAGGGTTCCTTGATTGTTTGCAGGCTAGCAGCAAGCGTTCTTCTTCATCATCTTCTAGTCGTCTGGTGCGGGCATTTGAGGGGTAGGGCTTACGGATATTAGATAATGGATTGTCTACCGGAATACTCCATTCTTTCTGTAAAATAGTAAAGAGGTGAGAGAGTAGAGCAAGTTCCAGTCTGACCGTTCCTGGCGCTACTATTTTTAGGCGTGTATCTCTGTATCTTGCAAAGTCGACTGATTTTAAAGAAGATAGGCTCCGTTTAGAAAGTGGGTGAGTAAGCCATAGATTAATCCGCCCAAGTTCCCGAGCTCTGCTTTTCTTAAAGGGTGTTATTGCATTCTTATAACGATTAAGGGCATCTGCAAGTGTGGTAGTCTCAGCGTCACTGCGATTAATATATACATTCTTATCCATATCAGATTCCGTGCAGCGAATCCATACATGAGCATCTTTCTGATTAATGAATGACTTGGAGATGGGCGTATGCCCTTTGCGTCTGATTTGGACATTCCATTTGCCGGAAGCCAGCTTACGAACTGTTGCCATTTTCCACCTCTCTGTGAACAAGGTGTGAATAGCAAAGAATTTAAGTGTCCCTAGTTTTTATAACTAGCTGATATTTAATCAGTATCTGTCCGAGAGGTAGTGTGGTACACACGTATTTTAAGTCCCTTGTGTCTACCAATTTCACCATCCGGGCACAGAAAATACAGATTGATGTTGATATTAATGGAGGCGGGAGTCGGAATCGAACCGGCGTACACGGCTTTGCAGGCCGCTGCATAACCACTCTGCCACCCCGCCATTATTACACACGAAAACATGAACTAACTAAACTCGAAAGAGATTAGCTGGGATTAAAGTAAAAACTTCTAAAAGATCTAATCTATTAAGATAATGGAGCGGGAAACGAGGCTCGAACTCGCGACCCCAACCTTGGCAAGGTTGTGCTCTACCACTGAGCTATTCCCGCAATTTTTAATCCTTGTGCCACGCCATGTGCTTCAGAAATAAAGAGTGGATTATAGTGATGCTGATCGTTTTGTCAAGAAAAGTGACGAGATTATTGGGATACCACTACCATGGAAAGCATTCTAGGGGAATGCTCAAGCGTGAATGGGTGCGTCATCAAAAACTCACATTACGACAACCTGTAATTCTAGGGAATACCGAGTTCATCGAGATGATAATGTAGACAGATAAGGTCGGACTTATCACGATTTAGTTATGGGCGGTATTTTTGCAAGAATCATGTCATCACAAAGATTGATGGGCTTGGGTTAATAGTTTTCTTTGGGAGTCGTAATTGTTTCCGTTTGTTTTTCATTTTTTAAATTCATAATATATCGATATAACTGCTCATATTCTTTTTTTGATGGTTTACTGAATAGTGGGTCATTCTGAATTTTTACATCGACCGCGATTTCTTTCCATTCTTTTTTAGTAAAAAGCTTCTCCATCAGTGGATATACAAATTCATTCTCCTTCTCAATGTGGGTGCGTTGTAGTGAAATAAAATGACGTACACCACTAATCAATTTATCTGCGGGGATAATGCAGTCTTCAGCAACCATTTCAAATATCTGGTTAATCTTGTCTGTTTCTATGATGATGTCTTTATGCTCGTTTTTTAGCTGTTTGATAAGCTTACTTTCTGGTATATCTTTTTCCAGTAATCGGTCAAAAATTATATCTTCAGTGGGATGATGCCACTTGTCTGCATACTCGTTAATGTATTCTATTGCACTGAGCATAATAGACAAGTCAGCAGGACGTTTACTATCAAAATCGTAGCAATCAATCTCTAGACTTAAACAATCCAGTAAAAGTTGTAAATGGTGGTGATCAGTATGAAGCTGAAGTTGTATTCGATGCATGGCAACCCCTTGGTGGAACTATCCCCAGTTTTACCCTAACATATATTGACATCATATTTGTTATACCTTGTCAAATCAAGATCAGTGATAATTTATTGTTCAGCAGCACACGGTTAATTACATATGTAACCTAATTCCTATTCATGACAAGATTCAAATTTGTATCAATCGGAGCATGAGATTGATTGTAGAATTGGACCTGAAATATCAGGTAATTTCAGAATCTTAGGCTGTCTATAAAATGCTAAACTATATTCCTAAGTACTGTATTTTATTTCCCTAATTCTCAGATGATACAGACGATGAAAAGACATACTTTATTACACATCATTTACAGTGTGGCACTTATTCTAATATCTTTTTCTGGATCGAGTTATTCATTCCAAGGAAAAGAATTGTTGATAAGCTTGTCCGCTGCCATCAATGATCACTCGCACAATCCAGGTACGGTTGTACTACGTTATACCGAAACACAAAATTTGATGGGAGAGGCTGAAGGTGGTACTTCTTTACACATTTATAGTGATGGCTATGCGCATGTCTATTATCCAGCTTACATGAAACGTGCGGGAAATTACGGCTTATATTTAGAGCCGGACACTATGGATCATTTGTGGTCGTTGCTTACCAGTGCGGAAATTCTTGAATTTGATGGTAATGTTGTGCGCCAGCGTGTGTTGGTAGCGCGGCAGAAACAAAAAGAATCGTTATTAACATTTACAAATGTTTCTGATGCATCGAGTCTCATCATAGAAATTTATCCAAACCGATATAAATCCGTCGAATATATGGAAGGGGATATCAACGCTTTTAAAAAAATTTACTGGTCTGGTTTGAGGTGGGATGCGCAGCAATTTCCTGAAATTAAAAAGATTCAATCTTTAGCAAACATTCAGCAAGTGTTGCTGGCTATTATGGCACGGTCAGATCTTAAGAAAATAGAATGAATGCAGTATTGGCAATTATGGAAAAGATACGTATTCATTATTATTCTATGTGTTGGCTCAACAGTATTCTTTTGACCTCGAAAAGTAAGATTACCCTTACATTATTCCATTGGCTTGGGATCATGAGAAATGGGTTCGTTGTGATGTTTGTGGCTCTGATTCCCACTAATCATGCCATGCCCGGAGTATTTGAATTCGCAGGTGAAATTCACGGTGCCGATGTTGTGTCCCATCCAACAGGTTATACAGGAGCCGGGAGTAATCTGGTTGTGACTGTAGGTATTTCACCCTCATCTCCGCATGCTGATGAGATGATGACTCCTGTACAAAATGCAGTAAATACCTGGAATCGACTGATTCCGACTACCGGGAACGTCATCGTAAATGGAAATAATGTTCCACGTAGTCAATTTGATTTTGAATCCGTGGCATTACATGAATTGGGTCATTGTATTGGTTTGGCACATCCAAATCTGGCTTCTGAATCGGGATTGACAGGAAATGACAAGAATTTTACGAATTCAACCAGAGGTGTTAATAATAGATTTGATCTTGATAGCGGTGTAGATGGCATTATTGGTTCTAGCGATGATATGCGTGGGGATGATGTAAATCTTCACTGGTTTTCTAAAGCCAATAATAATCCTTTTGCCATAGCGAAAATCGTGGATAAAACGACATACAGCCGTTTTCTTGCAGATCTCCCATTGGAAGATCTATTTGTAGCAAATGGCGATCGAATTGTTTCTATCACATTGAGCGTGCCAAATACAGAAGCAGTTATGCAGCAAGGCATTCTCTCTGGAGAATCCCGGCGCTCATTATCGGCTGATGATGTGGCTACACTTCGTTTGGGGATGAGTGGACTGGATATGGTAGCGGATACAGCGGATGACTATACCGTTTCACTGCGTTTCGATGGGTTTACCAACACTGCTGATATCGTCTTTAATTTTGATAATTTGACTTCATTTGCTGCTTGTAACGTAACGGGAACATTTCTTAACCGGAATCAGAATCAGTCTCCTATTACGATTACTGGTGGACGTATTTCGTTTAACACAAATTTTTCCTGGTTCTTTAATGATGATATTACACCGCTTTCCGAACAGGAATTTCCTAATGTCAGTATTTCAGCTAATAATTTTTCTGACTCGACGACACTTGAACAAGGTGACAACCTGTCACTTGTAGTGGCGCTGAATCCTGGTATTAGTACAGGAAATGCAGCTGATTATTGGGTATGGGCAGATACACCGTTAGGTATGTTCTGGCTTAATAATCAACTGGATTTTATACGTTCTGATTCGCCTATTCGTGTGTTTGGTGGGCCACTGTTTAACTTGCAACCCTTTGCCATTCTGAATAAGTCCATAACGGGATTGCCATCTGGTACTTATACCGTATTCTTTGCTGTGGATGACAATCAAGACAATATTGTCGATGCAAACTTTCAGGACACGGTGACTTTTATGATCAATCCATAAATTTCTTTTGTCTTCTGGGATAACGTTGGGATGCTTGGTGATGGATAAGGGTGAGCGGATTCGTCAAGGGGTTCATATAGGTTCTGATTGCTATTTTAATTTTCAACTTGTGATTCCCCGTGGTCTTGCCACGGGGATCTAATTAGTCTTTAGAA
>CAXBGL010000180.1:0-4585 GCA_963975255.1 uncultured Nitrosomonas sp.
GGTGATCGGTGCGGTAGCGGGCAGCCATGGTTGGTTGTTTTTTATGGAATAATCATGAGCTTCGCATTAATAAAAATGATTCATATCAGCAGTGTCATCCTGAGTTATCTGTTGTTTACACTGCGTGGTATTTGGATGATGCAGGGAGCCGCTTATTTACAGCAACGCTGGGTAAAAATTCTGCCGCATGTTGTAGATAGCGTCTTGCTAATCAGCGCTATTGCACTGACAATTGCCATGCAACAAGGCCCACTCAGTGATCCCTGGTTGGCTGCTAAGGTGATTGGCTTGCTATGTTACATTGGCTTGGGTATGGTCGCCATGCGATTTGGGAAAACCCGTCGTACAAAAATCTTCGCATGGGTGGCCGCAGAGAGTATGTTTTTTTACATTGTCTTGGTTGCCCTGACCAAAAGCCCTGTGTTAAATATCTTTTAGCTCAGATGTTGCATCCATGCAAAGTGCTATATAGTCGTGTTTCAGTCGATTTCTCCAGGTTTAAACTCAAACCTGCCAATTTAAGCCATGCTAATGATATACGTGATTTGATCAACCTAACTTATCGCGGTGCTTTAGGCTGGACAAAAGAAACACATATTATCCAGGGTGATCGTACTCATTCTAATGAAATAGAGTTCGCATTGACTCATCCTGAGGGGGCTTTCTTTGTGATTTATCAGGATCAAAGCTTGGTGTCCTGCATCTATGTCGCCAAAGAAAAATACAATGCCTACATTGGATATTTCTCCGTTCATCCCCGTTTGCAAGGAAAAGGGGTGGGTAAGCATGTGTTGCAACAAGCTGAAGCCTTTGCCGGGTCAAAACTGGGTGCCTGCAAATATGTTATGTACGTTGTATCGCAACGACCCGAACTCATTGCTTTTTATGAGCGCAGGGGTTACGCGCGTACAGGCAGAGTTGAGGCTTATCCACTGCATTTGGGTATTGGTGTGCCACGGGTGGATGGTTTGACCATTGAATACCTTGAGAAATCTGTTTAGTGTGGGGATAGTATGTAGCTCAATAGAATTCTTTTGTTTGACCTGTATTATACGGTTTCATCAATTAAGTCTGTGCTTATATAATCAATCCGTATCCATTTTTCTATTACCCAAATACTTCTTCTTGGTATACAGTGACGCTTAAAGTGTATTATTTTGTAATTCAATTTGATTCTGTAAACCGTACATGAGCAGACAAAATCCAATTCCCCAGATAGGCATTTCACGGATCGAGGAAGATTATCTCCCTCCTTCATTTGACCCCGCCCCTTGGTATCGATCACGCCGGTTCGTTATTTTTGTCTTGACGTTTTTGTTAAGCATTACGTTGACACTGGGCTATGTTTACAGTCGTCCAGCCATTTATCAGAGTATCGCTACATTATTAACCGTAGCCAAAACAGCCATTGATGAAGCCAGTCGAGAAGCGGATATTCAGCATGTGGCGATACAAAAACAAGTTTTAATGGGTGCAGCGCTGCTTGCCGAAATATCTAAGCGTGTGCAAGCTTATGAAGCATTTTCCAACGAAGTGAATCTGACGGTTGCAGATATCCGCCAAATATTGGATGTGCGGCTTGTTTTGGATACCAATTTAGTCGAGTTAGTGGCGGAAGGTCCCGATCCTGAGGTGTTACCTATTTTAATCAATACTTGGATTGATGTTTATCTGGCGGCAAGAGCACAAGCGGTTTCGCAGTCAACCGACGAAACCGTTCAGGTGATTCAAGGTGAGCTGGATGGTTTGGAAGAAAAAATTAACGCCAAACGTGGTGAGTTGGATATTTTTAGACAAAACTATGATATTACTTCTGCCGGACGTGAAGAAAACGAAGCGTTGGCACGCTTGGCAGGTTTGAATGAATCGGTGAATACAGCCAATGAAGAAGAGGTTAAGGCCAAGGCACGACTGGATTCGATTAATAAAGCTGTTGCCCGAGGGCAGGCAGTGGTGCCTAAGGAAGACACGCGTACACTCAGCTTGCTGGAACAACGTGCACAGGAGTTACGTGAAGAGTTAGACGAGCTGGATCGTAACTATACCCGCGATTTTATGGCGTTGTCGCCAGCGTTAAAAGTGATTCCAGAAAAACTGGCAGCGTTGGAGAAAGAGATAGAACGTATGCGCCAAGCTGGTCAAAATATTGTGCTTTCGGAAGCACAGCAAGAATATAATGCAGCCAAACAGGCAACCCAAGACATACAAGGCCAACTGAATAAACACAAAAAGAAAGCGACTGAATTTACCACACGTTTTGCGCAACACGATGCACTGCAACTTAACCTTGAAGAGCTGGAGTTGCGATTCCGTGAGACACAGGCACGATTGGCTCAAATTGAGGCGCGGTTTACAGAAAAATATCCACAAGTCGAAGTCGTTGATCGTGCTTTTAAACCCCGTGATCCAATCAGACCCATGTATACGCAAGATGCATTGTTGGCTGTTGTGGGTTCTGCTTTATTTGCTTTGCTGTGTGTCTGGGTTGTTGAATATTTAACCCGCAAAGCACCGACCAGTCCGTCTATTAATATATCGGGTTTTCCTGTGTATCATGATGATGTGACGCGCGATGCCATCAGTAGTCCGTTACATCAAAAAGCAATGTTAACGCAGCGACAAAATATTGCGCTGAGTCATTCACCAACCCGAGAACTGTTGTTGCAAGAGGTAGATGTTCTACTGCATACAGCCCATGAAAAAGATAAACTGTTAATGACATTGTTGCTCAGTGGCGTGACTTTGGATGAGATTTCGGTCATGCAGCCAGAACAGTTCGATTTTGAAAAAGAAACGCTGACCATTACAGGTTTATCTCCCAGAACGATTACACTGCATCCTATATTACACGCATTGCTTTCTAATCCCGCTTGCCAACTAATAGATTCAACAGGGCAACCCCTTGAACATGATGATTTGGCAGCTTTACTTGCCTGTACTGTTGTGGATGCCGGTTTGTCTGTACCAGAAGAAATCACTGCGATATCATTTCAACACACCTATATTATATATTTAGTCAGACAAGGTATTCGTCTGGCTGACCTCAAGTTAATTGTGGGCTATCTCACGCCTACTGAGCTTTCTAGTTATAGTATTTATTCGCCACCTGGACCCGGTCGTTCGTTTAAAGATATTGATTTACTTTATCCTGCGCTGGCTAGTGCTCCTTCAACTTGATCAAAAATAGATTAGCTAAAGCTTTCTCATAAACAGAGTTTTACTTGGCTGCAGTGAGTGCTTGTGAAATGTCAGCAATAATGTCGTCGATATGTTCTATCCCGATGGATAAACGTAACATGTCTTCACTGACACCAGCCATTGTGAGTTCTTCAGGGCTTAATTGCCTGTGTGTGGTAGAGGCAGGGTGGCAGGCCAGGGATTTTGCGTCCCCAATATTTACCAGTCGTAAAATCATCTGTAAGGCATCAATGAATTTTGTGCCGGCGTTGATGCCTCCTTTTATACCGAAACTTAATATGCCCGAGGCACGTCCGCCCAGCATTTTTTTGCACAAATTATGATATTGACTATCAGGTAAGCCCGCATAATTCACCCAACTGACTTGTTCATGTTGTTTCAAGTATTGGGCAACATGTAGGGCATTATCACAGTGACGTTCCATGCGCAGTCCCAATGTTTCCAGACCTTGCATGATCAGAAATGCATTGAATGGCGATAAAGCTGCACCTGTATTACGCAAGGGGACGACACGACAACGACCAATGAAAGCGGCCTCACCCAGCGCTTCAGTGTAAATGACGCCGTGATAGGATGGGTCGGGCTCATTCAGCATTGGATAACGCTGTTTGTTTGCGACCCAGTCAAACTTCCCTGAATCCACAATAATGCCGCCAATAGAAGTGCCGTGTCCTCCAACATATTTGGTCAAAGAATGAATGGAAACATCCGCGCCATAATCAAATATACGGCAAAGATAAGGTGTGGCAACGGTATTATCCACGATCAGTGGTATTCCGTTTCTATGTGCAATATCCGCCAGTTTCTTGATATCCACGACATTACCCGCTGGGTTGCCAATTGACTCACAAAATAATAGCTTGGTTTTATCATCAATCAGCGCTTCCAGACCTGCATAATCATTATATGAGGCAAAACGGGTTTCGATGCCCATGTTCGGTAAGGTATGGGCAAAGAAATTATAAGTGCCCCCATATAGCTGGCTGGTGCTGACTATATTGTCACCAGTGGCAGCGATCGCTTGTACAGCGTATGTGATAGCAGCCATGCCGGATGCAAGGCCTAGCGCACCAATACCTCCTTCCATTTCAGTTAGACGTGCTTCCAACACCGCAGTAGTAGGGTTCATGATACGGGTATAAATATTTCCGGCAATCTTGAGATCAAACAGGTCTGCGCCATGCTGGGTATTATTGAAGGTATAGGATGTTGTTTGATAGATAGGTGTTGTGGCCGCGTTGGTCGCTGGATCACCTTCATACCCTGTATGTAACGCAATCGTTTCAAGCTTCATTTTTATAACCCTGTTATTTATTTAATAGATTAGTTTTGATCACTACTGTCCCGTTAACATCTAATAGAGGCGGCCTGATTCAGCTTAAATTGG
>CAXBGL010000181.1:0-4524 GCA_963975255.1 uncultured Nitrosomonas sp.
TTAAGCTGAATCAGGCCGCCTCTATTAGATGTTAACGGGACAGTAGTGATATGGAATAGTGAAATAGTCAAGCCGATGAGCAAATACTGCTATATATGGGCTGGTGTCTGAAAAAAACCGGCTGCGTAGCCTTCTGTCCTCAGCACTACTATGTTTTTAACTTCCTAAGACTCTAAAAATTAACCAACCTCTTGTAGAACAAGTAAATTCTTAATCGTACATGCCAACTCCTTGGATGATGAGAATTTTCTGGGTTATGTACTTGTGAGTATCCACCTTGATTGAAAGATCAGTTGAGGTGAGATTGGGTTAATTCATGGTTGGATCCAAGCAGGAAGTACATCCTGCTTGGTGAATTCACCAAGTATTCGTAGAATATAAGGCCTGATACTTATAGTTTTTTATCAAGCTCCCCATTTCTTATTTTTCTTACTACAATACCTTTATGATTGATGAACTTATTCAATTCGCCGAGTCATGGATTTCGAAAGAAATGTGGGTTGGTTTGATTGCATTTTCTGTCATCGCGTTTGTTGTAACTCTGATTACCATTCCAGCTATTCTCATCAGGCTCCCTCCCGACTACTTCCAACATCATCACCATAAACTCTGGTTTGCCAACCGCCATCCAGTGGTTCGAACCCTCGGTATCTTGGTTAAAAACTTAGCAGGAATCATTTTTCTGCTAACAGGAATCGTGATGCTAATTTTACCAGGGCAAGGTCTGCTGACAATGCTGTTGGGGCTTCTATTTATCGACTTTCCCGGCAAACAAGGCCTGGAAAGAAAACTCATTCAACATCCCAAAATTCTTCACGTCATCAATACCTTTCGGAAGAAAGCTGGAAAACTGCCATTGGCGTTTGAATAATTAATTTGCCCTCCATAAATTTGTCTGGATTGGTCATCCTCTTTGCCATAACTATTTGGTCATGTCTTCGGTTTTCTCAATCTTCATGAAGGTGTAACGCCTTTTAATCGACACAGAAGAGGGAAAACACAAGCATACCAAGTCAGGGTTCATATTTTATAATATGTATTTGTGAAATAGCCACGCTGATGTACCAAGCTGAATTCAAGTAATAAGTACATAACCCATTAAATTCCTAAACATCTATGCCAGTAAGTTTTTCAAATACTTTGTAAGGTGTTTAAAGCCCAAGCATCTGTTTCATAGTGACATTAATCAGGCTCATGTTTCAGAAGAATATTGGAAGCAGTATCATCGCCAATATCTATTCCTGTTTTCTGATTTAAAGGGCAGATCAGGCAGCGCGTTCGTCTTGATATAGACTGCGTTCGATGAAACGCAACATATCCAATAGGTTGGTTAACTGAAAGTGAAATTGCTCGTCAGCTGTCAAGCGGTACCATTCGTCACCGTCTGGATCTTCTTCATCTAGATTGCGCCAGAACAGACTGTCAAAGCTCCTATATGGAATAGGTTGGCCTGTCAGTAAATCGTCTTTGATACCATTAGCCCATTCCTGACGTCTTTTTATTAAACCTTTGGCGTCTTTGTGTACGATGACGGACAAATAGAGATAAAAATCTGCTGGACAACGAATTTTCGCCAGTTCAGATATTCGTTGCCCGACTGCGACATCCTCAATTAGGTCACGCAGGGCCAATGTTGAAATCTCAATGTAAACGCCTGTTTGTAGTGAGTGAATTTTATCAAAATACATGTGTTTAGAGTAGTAAATTGTATAGAGTCCGGTATCTGACTAGGAGAATTCACCTAAGTTCAATTTTATTTTGTTGGGAGTTTTTGAAGCAGGAAACACCAGATAGCAGGAAACACCAGATGATCTAATTGTCCGAGATCGTGAATACGAGCAGCGTGGTAATTTGGAGAAAAAGGTATTGCGGATCAACATAAATAATTTTGTCACATTGAGACTGACGTTATTGATATTTTGAGATTGACCCATACTTCAATATCAGCAGGATTTTGATTGATAGCGCTATCTTTTATTCATCTTCCGAATCTAATATTGTCGTTCCATAACCGGGACAACAAGCTAATATTATCCCCTTGGAGTTTTATGTCTTTTTCTACTTTCGGTTTGTCCGATAAAATTGTTCGTGCTGTCACCGAACGCGGTTACACCCTTCCTACTCCTATTCAGTTGAAAGCGATTCCTGCTGTATTGGCTGGTGGTGACTTGCTGGCTGGCGCGCAAACGGGCACGGGCAAGACAGCTGGTTTTACCCTACCTATTTTGCATCGTCTTTCCGATAAACAGATCAAAGGGCCATCTAATGGTCGAACACCAGTACGCGCGCTGATTCTTGTTCCCACCCGCGAACTTGCTGCACAGGTAGAGGAGAGTGTGCGTGATTACGGTAAATACTTGAAACTCAATTCGATGATAATGATCGGCGGCGTCAATATTAACCCGCAAATTATTCGCCTGAAAAGTCGTGTGGATATTTTGGTTGCTACACCAGGACGTTTGCTGGATCATGTGCAACAAAAGACGCTTGACTTGTCGCAGGTTGAAATTCTTGTGTTAGACGAAGCCGACCGTATGCTTGATATGGGCTTTATTCGCGACATCAAGAAGATACTCGCACTACTACCCAGCCAGCGACAGAATTTGCTGTTTTCCGCCACTTTCTCTGATGAGATTCAAACACTGGCGGACAATCTGCTTAACAAACCAGTGATGATTGAGGTGGCACGCCGTAATGCTATTGCCGACAAGGTGACGCATGTGGTACATCCGGTGGATCGTGAACGCAAGCGTGAGCTGCTTGCACATCTTATCAAGCAGCATCATTGGCAGCAGGTTCTAGTATTTACCCGCACCAAACATGGAGCCAATAAGCTGGCTGAATATCTGATAACAAGTGGTATTCCATCTCTTGCAATACATGGTAATAAGAGTCAGTCAGCACGTACTCGGGCATTAGCAGAATTTAAGACTGGCAGTTTGCAAGTATTGGTAGCGACGGATATTGCTGCACGTGGTATTGATATCAATGACCTACCACATGTCGTTAACTACGAGTTGCCTAATGTGGCGGAGGATTATGTTCATCGTATCGGCCGCACTGGCCGTGCTGGTGCTGTAGGTGATGCGGTATCATTGGTGTGTGTGGACGAGTACAAGCTTTTAACGGGCATCGAAAAGCTTGTCAAGCGCGATCTGCCCAGCAAAATTATCGTTGGTTTTGAACCTGACGCACGAATCAAAGCTGAACCCATAAAAAATGGACGCGGCGGCGGAACACCCGCAAATAATCAGTCAAAAGGCCGGGTAAGTGTTAAGTCATCAACTAAAAGGTCGGTGGGGTTTGCGCGACCAGCAACTGGCCGTGCATCTGCGCTGCACCGTTCTGGCGGACGTGGACGTTAATCTGGTTTATAACTAACTGTTTTGGGAAGGGGCAGAGATTGCCAATCAGGTTTGAACGCCTTAACTAAAATGGTCAATGTTTCAATACGAAGTTTGATCTATTTGTATTATAAATTTTGCTCATAAAACATCCCCAAAAGTACAAAAACGATATGAGGAATAGCCCTAAAATTGAAGGTTCAGAAATAGTGGTTGCAGGACTCAAAGTAGTATTGAATGCTGCGCCGCCAATAATCGCAACATCCCCTTTTGTTGATTGGGGTCTATGCCTACCCAGCTGTACAATTCTTAGGTTATGAGTTATAGAATCCAGTCCGGTAACTACTAAATTTCTAAAGCCTGTTTTGTATAAATCAAATATGCCTACATCTATATTATCAACAAAAAACTGAGCATAACCATCGTTATGGTCTCCATACATAATAAAGCTAACGCTATTGCTGACAACGGAAAAAGTTGTTTCAGCTTCACTGGTTCCAGGTCTTTTTATATCCGCTGAGTCATCAAATAACCACAGTTCCTGTACACCTCTCCCTCCTCTAGGTCCAATACCTGTTGTTTCCCATTTAATGCCCCCTTCCCCCGCATTTCTGAATTCCATAACGGGGTTTCCATCAATTGTTCCTGGATTTCCCTCAAATGTTTCTGGTTTTCCTTCAAATGTCGTGCCTAAAGGGATCCATTGTATTGTTGTTGCCGAAGCATGCGAGCTGAGTAGCAGTAGCGCTAATAATAGGATGGGTGCCATCTGTCATGTCTCAATTTAAGTAATATCTTGTAGGGTTTTCATTACAATATACAGCTATGGAGATGAATTTGACTGGTTAATAAAGCCTATATTTGTGAGTGTGTTTGTGTGTTTGAAGCAAGTAAATTCGGGCATTATATTAGACTTTTCAGAAAATAAGACACTTTCTGTAATAAATAATAGGCTGTCCTAGATAACTAGTTAATATTTTGCTTAACAAGTTGTTTCAATTTAAGTAATTGTTATTTAGGGTGTGGGTTATTAAAACGCCACTCACATTCTTTTAAGTATAGCTGGAAATGGTCTTATGAACACCGTTAAATTTACGTATATGACGCTTCGCTTGTGACCAGAAGTTTTCGATACCATTGATGTGGTTTGTCTTATTCGCAAACAACTGTGAATGATTGA
>CAXBGL010000182.1:0-4509 GCA_963975255.1 uncultured Nitrosomonas sp.
TTTTATGAATTCTTAAATCAAATTCAACATTTAATTGTGACATAGCCTTTTTTATTAAGTTTGTGACTTAGAATGCCGTTGTTTTATAGGAGTTAAATTAAATAACCACTATAAGTCATACGTATTTTATGTTGCGATAAGCTTATTATTCGCTGTGTTCTTGGGAATTGTATGAAACGTTTGGAAATAAACTATAAAAATGTAGCCGCACAGCCTGATATTATTTCAAAAATTATTAAAATCGAAGCTGATTCAAAGATTTGCTGTAGTGATATGGATAGTCTTTTACGGACTGATCAGAGTGCGGCTTCGCTTGTACTCAGAGTTGCGAATTCTTCCATTTATAATCGTGGCAAGCCCATTAAAACATTGCCTTTTGCCATCAGTTTGTTGGGTATTAACGTTATCCGTTCTTTGGCGATGCTTGCACTGTCTCGATCTATTTTTACTCAAAGTAAAAATCAATTAATCAGCAAGCATGTTTGGCACCATTCCTTGTTAACCGCCATTGCAAGCCAAGCTATTTGTCTTAAATTAGGTAGTTCTGAGGAAGGGGAGGAAGCTTTTGTCGCGGGTTTATTACACGACATTGGTAAGGTGTTGCTATTTTCTCACTGCGCAGATGAATATGTGAAAGTGCTAGACTATATTCTGAAAAATAATTGTTCCAGTGCTGAGGCAGAACAAAAGTTTCTAGGTATAGATCATCATGAAGTGGGGCAGCAAGCTGTGAAGGAATGGAAGCTTCCTGGACATTTTACTAATTATCTCGGGGTTGATTTGGACCAATTGCAACCATCTAAACACATAAAAAATACCGTGCAACTTAGTTTGGCAGCTGCCAACAGTCTAATAAAAAGTGCCGGTTTTGGTGCAAACCCACAGGACTTATCTGTCCGCAAAGAAAAATTGGTGGCTTTGGGCCTGAGTAATGAATTGAGCAATACGCTGCTAGAAGATACATGTATGCAAGGGTTTATGAATAACGAGCTCTATCTACAATGCACATAATTCAGTTATTACTATGATACTGATACCCAACAAATCACTCATTACCGAGTCAAACCCAGAACAAACGATTATCATCACATCGCTTGAGCAGAGTATTTGGCATGAGTTAGAAGCCAATATCGAATTATCGCTTCGCCGACTACATATCGATCAGCTGTTTGAGCCAACAATGCTCTTGCTGCATCAGCTTGTTACCAACGCAACAAAGGCCTTGCATTACACAGTATTTAAGAGAATTGTTGATGCTGATTTTTGTATTAACACGATCGATAATGATGAAGCATTAGAAGCACTTTACAAAGACGAGTTAGCAGAGCATGGGGATCGCAATATTGCAAAATTTTGTGAAGAAAATGGGCTGCGTATCATTCTGATATTTCCTAATGAAGGTGATTCAATTGTATCCATTAGCATTCCTAAAATTTGTAAGAATGTAGTATGTGTCAACAAAAAATTAGTCCATGCACTGGAATATCAATTATACGAACATAAAGTAGCAACTGATTCCACCTACTGTGTGAGTACACTTGTCAGGCATAAAGCCAAGTATAACCCAGATAATGTGACCACTGATTCCACCTACTGTGAGAGTACACTTGTTAGGCATAAAGCCAAGCATAATCCAGATAATTTACCAAAATTGTTTACTCAGAAGCATGAGCTGAAGAGTTTTCAAGGCATTTGTTCCAAGCTGGGGTATGGTGCTATTTCTTTTTCTAGTATCGGAACAATTCTTTCTGCATCACCATCCATACTGGCCAGTTTAAGTTTGGAGACCTCCGTCTCTTCAATTCATGTTTTAGCAAAATCAATTCCCAAGCATTTCTATAATGATGTGATATGGAGTTTGGCTCTGCAAGAACCAAATGGGGCGTTTGAAAATTATAGGCTCCGAGTAAAGTTACGGAAAGATGCCGATTCATCCATGCTCTTTAATGTCAGTGGTTATCGTGATGATGATTCAATCATTCACACACTGTGGCAAACTGTCTCGTTTGATGGGTCAGAAAAAAATGTCTTTACGGAAGGTTCTATTCTTAATGAAGCAAGAATACATAATATTACCCGTAATTATGTACCACAATTGGTAGAAGAAAAAGCACGGGAAATTGTGAGATTGGGTGGTAATAAGCTAATTAACGAAGAGTGTTTTCTTGCTGTCTTATTTTGCGATATCGTCGGTTTTACTGCTTATGTCGAGAAAAATGAAAATGAAGAGTCCGTTATCTATACGTTAAATTCTATCTTACGTAGAATTTCCCAATCGGTAAAAGTACATGGGGGCCTCATTGATAAATTTATGGGTGATTGCGTCATGGTGCTTTTCAGGGACCCGCATAATGCAGTAATTGCCGCACATGAGATGCAGAGTCATTCAATTGATATTAATTCTATGCGTGAGCAGGCAGGGCAAGATGTATTACGTATACGTATAGGTATTCATTGGGGAAAAGTTGTCATTGGCAATGTCGGAACACCTGAAAGACTAGATTGGACAACAATTGGTGATGTGGTGAATACCGCTTCGCGGATTGAAAAGAATTGTCAACCCGGATCTGTATTAATCAGTCAATCTATGTGCAATGAGATCATGACAGCCGGTCATGTGGATCTCAAATACGGTGATAAGTTTTTCTTAAAAGTGAGAGGAAAACGAGAAGAGCTAGCAGTCTGTTACGCTTATCCAGCTTAATGAATGGAGACAATATTTGAAATATTATGGGGTAATACGGGAATGCTCAATGACACTCATATGAAACCCCAGTTTTCCTTGATTACGTTCCTTAAAATAACATCTTAGCGGATCGTGAATAACTCTAAATGCCATTTCATCCCAAGGTATCTCGTGTTCAGTTAACAGCTTTACTTCCAGGCTTTCGATACCAGGTTTAAAGTCTAAGTCCATAAGGCGCGCACGAAATAATACATATACTTGGCTGATATGTGGCAGGCTATAGATGGCGTAAGGTTCGCCTATTTCTACTCTGGCATTTGCTTCTTCTAGCGTTTCACGCGCTGCGGCTTGAGCCAATGTTTCATTATTTTCCATAAATCCAGCAGGTAAGGTCCACCAGCCACGACGTGGCTCAATGGCACGGCGACATAACAGAATTTTGTCTTCCCATTCTGGAATGCAGCCTACAACCATTTTTGGATTCTGATAATGAATAACATTGCAAGCAAGGCATACATAGCGGGGTAGCGTGTCTCCCTCTGGTATACGTAACTCGACAGTGGCGCTGCAATTACTACAGAATTTCATGAAGGTGTCTTAAATTTTTGATATTTGGGTGAGATGCATTTTTACATTGTTACTATGGACGATTGCCTACCGTAAAATGCCGTTGAGCCAGTTGATTTCCTGACTGATCATGTATTGCCACACGCCACGCCCCTAGTCTCGCTTTACTGAGTATTTTACTTGCATTGGTGCGCCAGTTTTGATTACCAATTCTAAGATTTACTTTTGCGACTTCACGGTCTTGGTAATACCAATGCACACTAACTCGCTGTCCATTCAAGTCACGCAATTGTACAAAAAAATAGATGTGTTCACTAATGCCTCGGTTTAACCAGACTTCACTCACAGTATCAATGGGTTCTTGTTGTTGAATTGCACGTGTCAGTAATGCTCTGACTACATGGGGTTGGTCTGTCTTGGTTGGGTCTGTTGATGAAGATCTGGCTGAATAACTCGTTTCATTGGGTTTTACAAGGGGCTTAGGCACTATGCTGATATTTTGTTTTTGCTTTTGTTCTGGTTCTGGTTCTGGTTCTGGTGCTATAGCTGTGTCCGCTATAATTTGTTTTTCTAAAGATGCTGATTCGGCCGATATCTCATTAGATGAAGATGATGTGTCCTCAGGATATTCAGTTGTTTTTCTGGTTGAATTGGTTTCTGCTTGAAGATCTGCAGGGGGAATGACTGCCTTATTGATGGGGATGACAGGATCATTTTTGGTGGTTACTGTTTGGGTCAATGAAGGCACATCATTGATCCAATTAAATAATGAGTAACCAATAAAGCCAAGAACTATACCCATCAACATCAACGATAATAATATTTTGCGCCAATCAAGAGGGAATTGATCTGTTTCATCTTGTCTCGTTAATGCTGGATCATGCTGTTCAGGCAGATCGGGCGATTGTGCTATCTGAATACGAATTTTGAGTTGGTTATCGGTCATAATTAGATGTTTTTGTCGAATCCATATGAGCAAGCGAGTGAATAAGCCTGGTTTTTTAATCCCATCTAGTACGCCATCAATTCTGACTTGATGAAGCACTGGTTCCCAGTATAAAGTTTTTGCAGCGGAACAGAAAATTTTCTTGTCCTAAATAGTGTGTAAAAATGTGATCTCGTCATGTATAACCGCATGTTCGTGTTGAGGCAATATAAAAAATTTTAGTATTTTTTTGTAAATAAGGTTACGTTTCAACTTGTGACTCCCCGTGGTCTTGCCACGGGGATCTAATTAGTCTTTAGAATGTTGGAAT
>CAXBGL010000183.1:0-4466 GCA_963975255.1 uncultured Nitrosomonas sp.
CCCGCGGTCTTGCCGCGGGGATAGGTGCAGGGCGCGCGGAGCAAATTTATTGGGTTACAGGCTGTAAACTAACGTGCTGGTGTAATATTGGGTTAATAGAACACTCTGTTTTATCGGTTATATCTTAATACTAATCGATATATTTATGAATCATGACAGCCAGTTTGAATGTTGCAGTTACTGGGCAATGGGTATTTTCCTTGGATAAATTGCAGTGTTGCGATGCTTCATCATGTGCTTTTAGATGCGGCTTTTCTGAGGGAACTTGTATAGATTAAAACTCCAATGGATCGACATCCAGTACCCAACGAATTTTATGTGTTGGCCTGGCGTTGAGTTTCTTATGCCACTCAGCGAGAAATGTGTGTAGTTGCTTGCGTGAAGGAGATTGTATCAGTAAGTGTGCGCGTTCCAAGCCTTTTAAACGTACCATTTGTGCTGGAACTGGGTCAAATATTTCGATATTTTTGGTCGGTTTTGCAGTGCTTGCAGCATGGATCAGGAAATCCAGCACGGCATGGATATCATGTGCTTCAGCACGTAGTAATGCTTGGTAAACGTATGGTGGAAACCCAGCCGTTTTTCTTTCTGCTAACAGTGTTTGTGCCAGTGCATCAAATTCGTGACGTCGCAGTGCATGATAAAGTGGGTGATCAGGAAATTCAGTTTGAATGAGTACATTTCCGGCAATCTGGGCGCGCCCTGCTCGACCAGATACTTGCATGAGTTGTGTAAACAAACGTTCGCTTGCACGAAAGTCGGTACTGTATAGCGAAGCATCAGAATTTAGAATACCAACCAGTGACAAATTGGGAAAATCATGTCCTTTGGCAAGTAGTTGTGTGCCAACCATAATATCTATGTTTTGGGCATGGATGGCTTGTAGAATCGTTTGCCATGCATTTTTACGTCGGATGCTATCACGATCTATACGTAATATTCGTGCATCTGGAAAATGCGTTGTCAACGCCGCTTCCACACGCTGTGTGCCTTGACCATAAGGTGCGATGTCCTGATCACCACATTTACAACAAGCGTGCGGAATGTGTTCTTGATGGCCACAGTGATGACAGCACAACTTTTTCTCACGTAGGTGAACCACCAGGCGGCTGGTACAGCGCTGACAAGTTGCTATCCAGGCACAAGATTTACACATTAAGACGGGGGCATAGCCGCGTCGATTGATAAAAACCAAGCTTTGACGTTTCTGCGCGAGATTTTTACGCAACGCCATAATGAGTGGTTGAGATAACCCTTCTTGCGTCTTATTGGCACGGGTATCAATACAGGTTACAGATGGCAATACGGCATTTTCTACAGCGCGAGACATTAACCGTACGCTGCGATAACGGCCATTGATAG
Organism: uncultured Nitrosomonas sp.; assembly: GCA_963975255.1. GTDB lineage: Bacteria > Pseudomonadota > Gammaproteobacteria > Burkholderiales > Nitrosomonadaceae > Nitrosomonas. The sequence goes on from CAXBGL010000183.1 coordinate 1,363, forward strand.
CATTGTAATAGCTTTCCAATGAAGGTGTGGCAGAACCCAGTATGACCGGAATGTTTGTTTGCCTGGCACGAAAAATAGCCATGTCGCGTGCTGAATAGCGTAACCCATCTTGTTGTTTGAATGAGCTATCCTGTTCCTCATCAACAATAACCAGACCCAAATTCGGTAACGGTGTGAATAGGGCTAGACGTGTACCCAATATAATTTTAGCCGCGCCATTTTGTCCTTGTAGCCAGCCTGTGAGACGTTCTGAATCATTGAGCCCGCTGTGCAAACTCACCAACTGCGTGTTTGGGAAGCGTATACGAAAAATAGCTTCCAATTGAGGGGTTAAGCTGATTTCAGGGATGAGTGCCAGCGTTTGTTTGCCTTGTGACAGTGTGTGAGCAATAAGTCGTAGATAGACTTCTGTCTTGCCACTACCTGTGATGCCATGTAGTAACCAGGTGCTAAATCCGTTGATTTCTGCTGTAATTTCATTGACCGCATTTTCCTGTTCAGTTGTCAGTGTAGGAAGAGACATCGCTTTGGCCGGCACCACAGAGGGCACTAAAACTTCCTCAACCCAACCTTGTGCTACGAATTCAGCCAATACTTTTGGTGCGCGCGGTGAAATTTGTTTGGCATCTTTGTTGCAAAGTGTATCCGATTTTCTTAGTCGCGTAAGTAGGCGGTGCGTAACGGTATTGCGAGCGGGAATGGATGTGCTGTCGAGTCGGCGTCCTGTTTCAGTGAGGTAAAATTCAGTGTTAACGAATGGTACTACCGATTTAGCAGGCTTATTGTCTCGTAGTTTACTGGGTAACGCGTTTAGAACAATACTTCCCAGAGGGTGGTGGTAGTAGCTACTACAAAAACGAAACAAATCAAGCAGTGTTGTAGGTAGGGGTGGGATTTCCCGAAAAATGCATTCAGCAGATTTAATTTTTTCAGATGCAATTTGCGTGTTTGTGCTGACTTCCATGATGACACCTGTCATCCGCTTTTTTCCAAAAGGGACGCGTACGCGCATGCCAATATCTTGTTTGCTGGCATCGGTTGAAACGTAGTCAAATAGCGTGTCGATGGGGACATTCAGAGCGACACGGATTATGGGCATATTTGAGTTAAAGTAAGTTGAATCAATATCTTATGGTAAACGTTTGCTGTTGCATTATTGTAAGGGGTGGTAATAGCCTGACCGTCAAGATTTGTGCTTGATATGAATGCGTTGTTTGTTGTCTGGTCTGGAATTAATTGATGGTTTTTTTGTTACTCTTCAAAGACTGTCTTTGACGATTCAAGTTTTTCTTAACTGTGCGACTCACCGAAAATCAGATCGTTTCCGGTGAGTAAGCAGTCATCGGGTCATTATTATTTCTGTTTAATTAGAAACTCGATAGAGCGTTACAGGTTCTTCACCTTGTTTTTCAAGCTCGGCCGTATTGCCATCTGCACTGATAGTAAACCCAATAGGTCCATTACTATCGTCATCTGAAAAGCCAGCGCATTGATTACTATTGTAAGTAAAGTTCGACATTTTTAACTTATGAGTGTCTTGCTGGTAAGAATAAGAAGCAAATTCAACGCCAGGTTCGCCACATTCACCTCGATCTGCGCCCACCGGGTCAATCAGCATGAACTTATTGTTTGCAAAAAAGAGTAAGGTTTGAGTATTAATAGCATCTTTATCATAGGCCCATGCTCCGACAATGCTGGAAGAAACATTATCCATTTTATAAAATAGCGTTTCTTTGACTTCTGTCGGGATTACTTCATTTTTATCACTAAACTCTATCGGACTGGCAACATGAAAAAGTTCGCCAAATACACTGGGTTGTTCCCGTTCTCTTTGTACCGTCACAATATCTGAGGAGACCATCTTGTAGCCATCAGTGCGAATTCTTCTTTTTGAATCTGGATTGGATAACCCTGCCCTGAGATTGGTGTCTACGGTCGTTGTTCCGGACAGTTTGAATCCTCGGGTATCAAATCCTGGTGCGTTAGCAAAGCCATATTCAACACCAGCTCGATAAAGTGTTTTACCAGCACATACACGGTTTATGGTGCAGGAATCGTCTGGTGAAGCCTGTCCATGTAAATATTCGCCACTGCCACTTGTCGCAAAGCGTATCACGTCCGCAGTGGTATCATCATATCTTACCCAAATGTGGGTCCCAAGCATGACGGTGCTCTGGGAGGCAAAGTGGGTATTGGCTTCTTCTAGTGTTTGAGCAGTGTTATGGAGGTCACCAGCTTCGAGTGCTGCTTGAAATTTATTTGAAGCTACAAATTTAGCGGGGTCACTTTTGAGATTAATGGAAGCATGCACTGCGGTAGCCGTGTCAGCTGAAATAGATATGCCATTCTCGCGATCACCGTCTGCGTCTAACGATTGGAGTAGCAGTAATAGATTGCGTAATTTATTATCATTGCCATCAGCGAGTTCTATTGGTGTCACAATGGGTGTTGCTTTGACATTTCCGAGTATTAAGCCGCCCAGCTTAAACTCAACGGTATCACCGTGAATATAATCATAGGTTCCCTGGTCGTCTGTAACCCCTGATTTGCCTGAGGATGTTGCGTAGGAGACGCCTGAGACTTGAGCGTCCATCAATACGCCAGTTGTGGCACCTGTTGGTATCTCTCTGCTTGTGGTTTCATCCTCATTACTGCTGCTGTTACTGTTGCCGTCATTGCCAACACTGTTGTCGTTGTCACAAGCAGTAAGGCTGATAACTAACGCGATGGATGCTAAATGCAGCCAAGGGGTTTTTCCTGCTTTCTGATTAAATCTCATTAGGACGCTCTCTTCTCATTTAATTGAAACAATTCACTAATTCTATTCTGATGGCCAAGCAGAAGTTTAAGTTGGACATTGCTTTTATGCGCTAGTTTAAAATATCTTAGCGTTGAAATTCTAGCAACGGAAATAATATTCAAGTTTATAATTTTACTGTCAAGACCATTATTATAACGAAGCTGGTGTCTTTGCGTTTTTCATTTCGTGTTTTAGGGGTTTTAAATTGCTAGCTTTTCGTGTATTTTCTGTGGCATATTTCTAAATATTTATTGGCTATGTCGCAATTAACTATTGGTTTTTGTTAACTCTCTAATTGTACTTT
>CAXBGL010000184.1:0-4444 GCA_963975255.1 uncultured Nitrosomonas sp.
TTTCTCATACCATCCTAGATAACACATAATTGCGTTATCTAGGACAGCCCCAAAATTTATTATCGTTTGGTATGATACAACAGTTATTGAATATACCTATTGCTGAGGAATTTTGCCGATTCTATTACAAGTAATAAAACCAATATGGTCAGACTCACTGCTGATTACTTATTAATTTCAGACAATTTCCATAGACAATTATATAGAATACTCAGCCGTCATTCTGTGTGCACACCTGCACGCAAATACCTTGTGGATAAAACATGAGTACAGATATCGAAAATATTGAATTGCAATATCTTAGTCACGATGACTATGGCCAGTTAAAAGAGGCGATGATCGAGACCTATCACTCCATGCCGGATAGTTACTGGCGAGAGAAGCATGTCGATGCCCTCATCGACAAGTTTCCTGAAGGCCAGGTGGTTATCAAAGTCAATGGCCAGCTTGCGGGTTGTGCGTTTTCGATTATCGTTGATTTTCGTCGATTCGGTGATTCGCATACCTATAAAGAGATTACCGACAGTTTCCGTTTCAACACGCACAAGGATGATGGTGATGTGCTCTACGGCATCGAAGTCTTCATCCGCCCCGAGTACCGTGGACTGCGACTGGGTCGTCGGTTGTACGATTTCCGCAAGGAACTGTGTGAACGGCTCAACCTCAAGGGTATCGCCTTCGGTGCACGCATGCCCAACTACCACAAGTACGCAGATAGCATGACACCCAAAGAATACATCGAGAATGTACGACTCAGAGTTGTCGATGATCCTGTGCTCAACTTCCAGATGGCGAACGATTTCCATCCGTCCAAGATTATGAAGAACTACCTCGAGGGCGACACCGATTCCAACGAGTTCGCTGTGCTGATGGAATGGGACAACATCTATTACGAAAAACCTGTAACCGGTGCCGAAGTCATAAAGCGAGTCGTGCGCCTCGGCCTCATACAGTGGCAGATGCGACCTTATAAAATTCTCGATGAGGTCATGCAACAGGCAGAGTATTTCATCGATGCAGTTTCAGGATACCGCTGCGATTTTGCTCTGTTTCCGGAGTTCTTCAATGCACCGTTGATGGCGGAAAACAACCATCTCTCAGAACCAGCCGCAATTAGGGAGCTGGCGCAGTACACCGGTGAGATTACGCGACGTTTCTCCGAGTTCGCCATCGCCTACAACATCAACATCATCAGCGGTAGTATGCCGGAAATGGTTGATGACCTGCTGTACAACGTCGGTTACCTGTGTCGGCGCGATGGTACTGTCGAGCGCTATGAAAAGTTACATGTCACTCCCGATGAAGCGCACGTGTGGGGCTTACAGGGTGGTAGCCAGCTACGTACGTTCGAAACTGATTGCGGCACCATCGGTATTCTTATCTGTTACGACAGCGAGTTCCCCGAGCTCAGCAGGCTACTGGCTGACGATGGCATGGACATTCTGTTCGTGCCTTTCCTTACTGATACTCAGAACGGCTACTCCCGCGTGCGTCACTGCGCCCAGGCGAGAGCAATCGAGAACGAATGTTATGTTGCCATCGCCGGCAGTGTAGGCAACCTGCCCAAGGTTCATAATATGAATATCCAGTTTGCTCAGTCTATGGTGTTCACGCCCTGTGATTTTGCCTTTCCCGCTAACGGTATCAAGGCTGAAGCGACCCCAAATACCGAGATGATTCTTATAGCTGACGTCGATATCGACCTCTTGCGTGAACTGCATCAACACGGCAGCGTCACCAATCTCAATGACCGACGCAAAGATATCTTCAATCTGTCGAAGACGATAAAGGACTAGAACAATCGAGAGCAGACAACGGTTTGAGTTAGGGTTACTTTAATCGACTAAACGTGATCCTGGTGAGTATTATTAGGTTTATGTGCCATCTCTCCTATAATGAACTATTTTTGAGAATCATTGCCGGTCCAGCCGACAGATAGGTTAAAAAAGTTTCCACCTCAGCAGCACCCATTTCTATTGGATGACACTTGCTGTAGGTATTCATCCCGAGATTATCCATATTCGGAAGTTAAGTTGTCAGTACCCCAAATACAATTAACTTGGCAGTACCTGTGAAGATCATGACGGATAAATTGAATAACCGCACAAGAAAATGCTTGGGTTTTAAAACTCAAAATGAAATAATGTTTGATACAAAACCAACAATTGCACTAGCGAGTTGCATTCGCAACCTTATTTATTTTGAACAATTAATTGAATATTGATCCGCACTCAATATCAGAGATCGCAGCATTGGGGGGGAACACCCCTGCTGGTGTATCTCTCAATTTAAATGTTATAAATTTAGGAGAACTTCGTGTCAGAAAGAAAACGGATAGCACTTCTAATTGACTGCGATAATGTCAGTCATAAATAAATTTGCTCCGCGCGCCCTGCACCTATCCCCGCGGCAAGACCGCGGGGTATTACGGCGCAAAAAACCAAAAACGGCGCGCTACGCTGACTTCAAAAACACAAACTATAATGCTCCCCGTGGCAAGACCACGGGGAATCGCAAGTTCAATAGAAGGCGTGTTAGAAGAACTAGCAAAATATGGCATGGTAAACGTTCGACATGCACACGGAGACTGGAACAATCCATCCTTATCAGGCTGGATAGATAGATTGCACCCTCATGCTATACGACCTATGCAACAGTTTGCCTATACAAAAGGAAAAAATGCTACAGATTCCGCAATGATTATTGATGCAATGGACTTGCTAAATAGTAAAAATGTTGATGCTTTCGCATTAATGACAAGTGATAGCGACTTCACTCCCTTGGTACTAAGAATACTTGAAAGCGGATTGCCTGTTTATGGCTTTGGCGAAAAGAAAACACCAAAACCATTTGTCGATGCCTGTTCACCATTTATTTACACAGAAAATCTTGTTCCTCAAGATGAAATAAAAACAGACAGCCCTCAACATCCAATAAAGAAAAGTAAGCAAGAACTAAGAAAGGACGCTTCCCTGGTTAGGTTGCTTAGAACTGCAGTTGAGCAGACATCTGATGATGATGGCTGGGCGAATATGAGCAGGGTTGGTCATTACATATCTAACAACAGCTCTTTTTCATCTATTAACTACGGGTATAAAAAGCTTGGTGATTTGCTAAAAGCCAGCGAATTGTTTGATATCGAAATGAGGAAAGATGACAAAGCTATTTATATCAGGGACGTGCGAAAATAAATTTATAGCAAATCAATTAACGACTACCCGCAAAGCAGGTAGTCGTTAATTGATTTCTCGTTATTCATAATACTGACTCGAGGTGGGAAATCAGTCCAATTTGACTTAACTTACCAATACCCTTCAAGAACGTATGGGTTCACATTTTTGGACTTAAAGCACGATTAAATCGTACAGCCTGGATTCAATATTACGTACCTTTGTTAGTATTTACCCAGAGGCGCAGAACAGTACGCTGCAAAGAGCGACCAGCCTGAAAATGGATTGATTAGACTATTTTAAAAAAAGTGTTGACTCTTAAAGTTAGACACGTATGATGGAATTATTGTTTTGTGATATTGCGTGTATTAGCTAGTAATAGCAATTACATCACAAAGCAAGAGAAACTAGGGTTCCGACTTCATAACAAGAAGTGACTGGTCCAAGAGTTTCCGGCCTCCTTATATAGCGAGGCTCCACGGAGGGATAAAAGCCCGGGAGATAAATGTACATTTTGTACACTTATGCTCGGGTTTTTTGCTATCCGAGCAATGGAGACCAAGTTATGTACTCAATACAGAAACAAAATACCACTACACCTTGCAATATAACTGTCGCAACCAACTTACCATTTCATCGGAGCATGGGAGCAAGACTGTTAATAGTATCAATTTCCCTTTTGTTTATTTCAGGTTGTGCCACAGTTCCGTTCGATTACGCGAAACCAACACATAAACGTGTTATTCCAGACCGAGTAGCTGATATGTATATGTATGAGAAAAATCTCCAAACGAATAACACCTGAGCAAAACAGTGTTAGGGATCGTAACAAAATAGTTACAACAGGATCAAGCTTTATCCCTTTTTGTATTATGGAAATCATTTTTTGGATCAAAAATCAAAAGGGATATAGGACGTGACTAATATTCTATCTATGTTAACAGAGTGTTAGTCATATATTTCAATAAACTTAATAGTGAGGAGAATTAAAATGGCTAAAACAATGGAAACAAGTAGTGCAAGCACTAGCAACGACTACGACATGACATTGTGGTATGACTCAAAGTACTACAAGCTTGGCTTAGGCGTTATGGTAGGCGTTGCAATTTATTTGCTTAGCTTATGAATAAGTTGATAGAGTGAATTCCCCCGGGTTTACAGGAGACTCTATTTCTTGAGAGGATAGAGTAATGAATGGGTCTGTCTCGAAATAGGGCGACATCAAGGTGCGCAGCACATCAATTTGATAAAATAGAGATGTGACTATTACAGGA
>CAXBGL010000185.1:0-4430 GCA_963975255.1 uncultured Nitrosomonas sp.
CCCCGCGGTCTTGCCGCGGGGATAGGTGCAGGGCGCGCGGAGCAAATTTATTAATCGTTGGTTATGTTGTAACAAAAAGGAGTGTCTGCGTTATATAACCAAAGTAGGGGAAAACTTTTATGAATAACTACTGGCGTAGTAATGGGTTTTAATTATTGCTGCAAATCTATGTCAAATTATGAGGGCTTCTTATGAATTCCAATACCCCGTTATCACAACATACTACCGAGACAAAAAACCACTTAAGAAAGAATCTGCTGGGTATTTCTGAATACCAGGAAAGGCAGGAGTTATATATAGAGCTTAATGCGGATGCCTATGAACTGTTGACAGCACCTGCTCAGCTTTCTCATTTGGTGTTAATGTCTGATCGTCAATGGGTTGATCAGGAGCGTATGATGATCACACAGTTATGTGAACGCTATGGTTTTACGCCACCCAGTGTACACAACAATCATTTTAGTGCGGAGTTTGGGGAATTCCGCCTTAGGTGGGAGCGCCATACCGAATATTCAACCTATACAATTTACTGTTTGGGCCGATTTGAAACACCGTTCGTTCAATCGGCTATCAGCCATGTTCCAAATAAATGGTTAGCCAACTTACCCGGTGAGGTGTTAGTTGCTACGCATATTGCGTTGGACGACAGATCGCGTCCCAAACGAACCATGAGTGAGTTAGCTGGCCTATTTGCTTCAAATACAGTCATTGGATCAAAAGTGGCTGCTGGTGGTGCGAGTGTTTGGAGCGATAATCAGATTCATAAAGATGGTTTTGGTCGTATATTGATTCATGATGAGAACTTACGTAGCTACCAGGCCGGGAGACTGGTGCAACGCTTGCTTGAAATTGAAACCTATCGAATGTTGGCCATGTTGCCGGTACCTATGACACGACAGATCATTCCGCAATTGGCAAGTTTTGACCAGCGTTTAGCTGTCTTAATTGCTAATAACGTTGAGTTGGCCTGTATCGAGGATGAGCAGAAATTACTGGAGGATCTAACCATATTGGCTTCAGAAATTGAGCGTATCTCTGCACAAACTGGTTATCGATTTAATGCTTCCCAAATTTATTACGATATTGTCAAACTGCGTATTACCGAGCTACGAGAAGAGCGTATCGAGGGTTTGCAAATGATACAAGAGTTTATGAAACAACATTTGTCATCGGCCATGAGTACTTGTGATTTAGTTCATACTAAACTGGAAACTTTGTCTTTGCGTGTCGCACGTGCTTCGGCGTTACTGCGCACGCGCGTTGATATTTCAATGGAGGCGCAGAGCCGTGATTTACTAAAATCTATGGATAAACGAGCCCATATGCAATTACGCCTGCAAGAGACAGTCGAAGGTTTATCCGTGGTGGTGCTTAGCTATTATTTATTAGGTATCGTAGACTATGGACTCAAAGCCAGTAAGGCAGCGGGTCTGGACATCAATGTGGAACTGGTTACAGGTGTGGCTATTCCTTTGGTCGTAATCGGTGTTTTTATTGCAGTAAGACCTTTGCGTCGTAGGGTAAGCAAAATGCATATTGATAAACAATAAGCTTGCAAAAGCCTCTTTAGGCTTGCCGGCGCGAGCGATCTGAGCCAGTAGTGCTTAACATTCCGTAATACTGACAGCTAGCCCACCTAGTGATGTCTCTTTATATTTGACTGACATCTCTAGCCCCGTCTGTTTCATAGCGGCGATACAATTGTCCAGTGACATAAAGTGTTTCCCATCTCCTCTGATTGCTAATGAAGCAGCTGTATAGGCTTTAATCGCACCAAAGCCATTACGTTCAATACAAGGTACCTGTACCAAGCCGCCAACTGGATCACACGTCATGCCAAGGTGATGCTCCAGTGCAATTTCCGCAGCATTTTCAATTTGTTCAGTTGAGCCACCTTTAATGGCACATAAGCCGGCTGCCGCCATCGCTGCGGCAGAGCCGACCTCACCCTGGCATCCTACTTCAGCACCAGAAATAGAGCTCCGGTGTTTAATCAGCCCACCAATTGCACCTGCGACAAGCAGGAACTCCCGGATTTGTTCTGGGCTAACCTCTTCATGCTTTTGAACATAATAAAGAATCGCAGGTATAACTCCTGCAGCGCCGTTTGTCGGTGCAGTGACTACCATATGACCCGCAGCATTTTCTTCATTTACTGCCATGGCATAGGTACACAACCAATCATTGAGGTTGGCTTTCTGTGGGTTTTCTTTAAGTTGCTTGTGCAGGGCTGTCGCACGCCGTGGAATATTGAGCCCACCGGGTAGACGGCCTTCTGTTTTCAGACCATTTTCGGTACATGTGTTCATTGCATGCCAGATTGCATCCAATCCCTTGTTCAGTTCAGCATCGGATATACATTCTATTTCATTACTGCGCTTCATAGCTGCGATTGATAATCCACTGTCAGCAGACATTTGTATCATGGAATTGGCTGAGTCAAATGGGTAACCACAAGAAGTCGATGGTTCCATTTTAATTGGCGCAATCAATTGACTGATTTCAGGAAGCGTAGTGATAAAGCCACCACCTATGGAGAAGTAGGTCTCTGTTAATAGTTGGTTAGCTGATTGATCCATCAGCTCAAGAATAATGCCATTAGGATGCTCTGGTAATGGATCACTGCGATCAAAAATAATGTCATTAGCAGGACTAAATCTAGCGGTTGTTGTTTCATTGAATACGATTGTGTCTCGTGGCCAGAACTGATCGACTAGTTCATTGACATTTTGTTCCGCAAGCCCTTGTGGTGTGAAACCGTTAATGCCCAGCATGACAGCGCGGTCCGTAGCATGACCCTTGCCAGTGAATGCAAGTGAGCCTCTTAGCGTACAACGGATCTGTAAAGTAGATTTAATAGAATGGGTTGAAATAAATTCCTGGATGCGACCACGAAAATCTCTGGCTGCAACCATGGGGCCCATGGTATGAGAGCTGGATGGACCAATGCCAATTTTAAATAGATCAAGAACACTGATAAACATTAAGAAAACCTTTTAACTTGCGATTCCCCGTGGTCTTGCCACGGGGAGCATTATAGTTTGTGTTTTTGAAGTCAGCGTAGCGCGCCGTTTTTGGTTTTTTGCGCCGTAATACCCCGCGGTCTTGCCGCGGGGATAGGTGCAGGGCGCGCGGAGCAAATTTATTTTCATTTTTTATGTAAAACAAGAAATCAATCTGCTTGATTAATGGAGCAAAACGAAAGGATAGTAAAAAAGTTCGTAACATAAAACGAGAATATATCACTGAAACTGGTTGAAAAATAATTATGTCTCCAATCTATTTTATTAGAACGAATATTACCAAGTCGTTATTGCAGTTGATGCCATCCATTTTGTCGTAAATTTTTACGGATAACAAAAGTAATTAGGATGTATGAAATATAAACAACTGATTAATAGATATTTTATAAGCATGGCATAAGTCTTGCGTGTTCCTTGATATCATTATTTATAGATGAGATTACTAGAATGATATTAAATACAATAAAAAAGGCTACAAGTAAATTCCTAGGTGCAGCTATTATTGCTATGGCAGCTACGGCAATGATTAGTTTTAGTCATGATACTGCCGCTACTATTCTTAGCACCTATCAGCTAAAAAAACAAAGCAACTGGTGCGATTGATCCACCGCCATATGGTCTGCGTCTTGGCGGTTTGTTTTCAGGAAACAATAACGATAACTGGACGTTTGATTTTGAACATACAGGTGCGAAAGTTTATCTGCAAACTGTTGACAATGATGCTGGTGATGTTGACATTCATATTTTTGGAACAGTATTCGGTGGAAAGGATACAGGTCCTGGTTATAAAGTTGGTACTACGGGTTTCTGGGACCTTGATTTTACTTATACAGATGGTGTGAGCATAGGGATTGGAACTGATGGCAAGTCATTGAAGGTGGCTGCGGATCCGTTAATTCCGGCATAGGTACTGGTGCTGGGACTATTAAGTATATTGGTGATAAAGCTGATTCTACAGGTGCTATTCATAACTTAGTTGACACTGGTGTCGATGAAACAACCTTAACAGACTTAACTATTGATTTACTTAACAAATCGGGAGATAAAGGTTTTTCATCTTGCTATGGAGCTTTTGGCGGCATAACAACCCCAAATGGCTGTGTGGTCCACAGACGGTTAGTGGTGAGGATCGCGTTAAGGGCTCTGGATGGTTGTTACATAACATTACATATGACAGTACTGTGATTCCTTATTACGATCAGCGTACTTGCTGTCGGGACTTTGGGTTTACGGGTGTTGCAGCACAAATACCTGAGCCTGCAACATTGTTGCTGACAAGTTTGGGGCTGGTTGGTTTGATTTCTTTGCGTCGTCGTCAGAGTGTTAGTATATAAAACCGTTTTGTTATTCTCATCAACTTGTGATTCCCCGTGGTCTTGCCACGGGGATCTAATTAGTCTTTAGAAT
>CAXBGL010000186.1:0-4418 GCA_963975255.1 uncultured Nitrosomonas sp.
GTAGGTCGGAGGTTCGAATCCTCTTTCCGGCACCATTCAAAGACTCATAGCGGTAGTCTTTACTAATCACAGCCGATGGCATAATGGTAGTTTTGTTTGAATCATAAGGTAAATTCTTAGAATGTTAGGTTTTTTCGAAAGAATTGGCGATAGTCTTTTTTTAGTACAAGGCACTCTTGCATCAGTTGTTGATAGACCGCCTACTAAAGTCAGCATGACGATGAAAAAGGGAATCTGAGAGAAGAGGGTTATTATCAAGCAAATCTCAACCTTTAGGTTTTAATAATAGATTTAATATTCTAAAAACCTACTCCAAATGGGGTATGTTTTAGTAATTCAAGGCTAATAGTAACGGGGCGACCCCCCGTTGTGATGGATGTCATGTTATTATCTTTCTCTTTTCGCACATAGGGCATGGAGTTATGATAAATAAGAAATTAGTTTTAATCGTCTTCTTAGTAATATTATCTTTCAATGCTCATGCTAGAAAGGCCGTGCCCATCATTAACTACTTAGACATTCCTGTAACAACAAGTACTGGAGACACAGTTACCGAGGAACAGGTTTATAAATCGATTGTCGTGGCGGCGGCGGAAAATTTATGGACCATAAGTAAAAGCCCAGAGAGAGATTTGATATCTGCGACATTAGTTGTGCGGAATAAACATACGATTGTAGTGTCGATTCCTTACTCGGATAAAAAGTTCTCAGTCAAATATCAAAGTAGTATTAATATGAAATATAGCACTTCAAGAGGTGTCACCAATGCCATTTCCAAGAATGCCTTTCCTGGAAGTTCTGTAGGTGGTTCGTCTTCTGAAGATATTCCTAAGGGCGCGCCATTAATCCACCCATTTTACAACAAATGGGCGAGGAATTTGGTTTTAAGAATCCAGTCAGAATTGATGAAATTATGATAAAGGATTTAAATCTGGCTGTGAGTCACATTGATTGATATCAGTTTTTCATGGATGGACAGGTTGAATTATGATTCCATGTTTATATAGTAGGCATAACGTCAAGTTCATTAATCTTTCATATGTCATTTCAATCATCACCAGGATCGCCTGAACTCATTTGTGAGCAAGCGGAGAAATGGGTTGTTCCTGTGTGTCGTTGGTCCTTATGGCAAGAAAGCAAGCACGATAGAGGTTCACCTGATGTGAGCTTTATTGATGCAAATTCACGCCGAAAACTAAGCCGATTTGCAAAAATGGCGCTCAAGGTCACGCATGATTGTACTTTTGATGTCCCTAAAGCACGTTTTGTTTTTGCTTCACAATACGGCGATATAACACGAACGACAAAGATGTTATCGGACTTGGCAAATAAAGAAGAGTTGTCCCCAATGGCCTTTAGCATGTCTGTGTTAAATTCATGCGCAGGTGTATATTCGATTGCTAAACAGGATTGTTCTCCAACAACAGCAATTTCTGCTGGCATATCGAGTTTTGGATACGGTTTATTAGAGGCTTCGTTGCAATTTAAAAATAATCCTGAGGCTCCTGTTATTTATGTTTATGTGGACGAAGCTCCCCCTTCAGTTTGCGAAGTACAACGAAGTGAGTTATTAATTTCTCGCGCTATTTGTATTTTAATTTCAGAAAAGCCCGGTATCAATATTTCTTGTCAGATATCTGATGCGGATAATTCATCATCTGGGCTTGTTCAATCAAAATCATTCGTTAATTGTTTGATGGATAAAGAAAGCTGTTTTTGGGAAGGAGAAGGAAGGCGTTGGAGTTGGAATTACAATGAGCAATAGCATTAATTATTTCTGGAGGCTTATAGCTACTGGGTTTTGTTTTGCATGCTTTGGGATGGGATCCCTCATCATGGTTGCCATTATTTTTCCTGTCATCAGTCTTGTTGCAAAAAGAAATAAAGCTAAGTATTCAAGGTTGACTATTCAAAAAGGGTTTGCTGTATTTTTATGGTTAATGCAAGTAAGTGGTGTTTTTGAGTTTGAAATAATAGGCAGTGAAAAACTTCGCAACTGTAAAAATGTACTGGTGTTGGCAAACCACCCCACACTAGTAGATGTCATAGCGCTGGTCGCTCATATCCCTAACGCTAGCTGTGTAGTTAAAAGAGAATTGTGGAACAATTTTTTTGTTGGTGGCGTAGTACGCTCTGCTGAATACATCAGTAATTCTGATCCTGACAATCTCATTAAAGACTGTGTTGATAATTTGAAAATGGGTAACCCCTTGTTGATTTTTCCTGAAGGCACGCGTAGTACACCGAATAAATCATTGAAATTTAAACGAGGGGCTGCGCATATGGCGATAAACAGTGATGCGCCGATAATGCTAATTACGATAAACTGTAAGCCATTAACTCTGACCAAAGGAGAGAAATGGTATGCAATCCCCGCGCAGAAAGCGCATTTAACAATTGAAGTACTTGAGACGTTAACGATAAATCATTTGGTTGAGTCTCGAGAGAATAATAAAATTACAGCTAGACAATTAACTCATGCACTAGAACAATACTTTACTGAGGCAATCCAAAGAAATGGAACAATTACGACTTGAACTTAAGGAATTTATCATCAGCACATTGTCTCTTGAAGATATCGTTCCTGACGACATCGGTGATGATGTTGCTTTATTTGACCCGGAGGGTCTGGGTTTGGACTCTATAGACGCGCTTGAAATTGGTGTTGCGCTGCGTAAAAAATATCATCTGAAAATTGAAGCCAATAATGCTGATAATCGTGAATATTTTTATTCAGTCAATAATCTAGCACGGCTTGTTTATGAGCAAACTAACAAACAATAAGTGTAGTTTTCCTTCTGTAAAAAATATTTGGAGCAGGTGGCAAAAGAAATGACTGATAATGAAGTAGTAGAGGAAATCAAAGTAATATTTGCAAATACATTTGAAATGGACACCTCAAATATCACATTAGAATCACACTTATTTGAAGACTTGGGCTTGGACAGTATTGATGCTGTCGATCTCGCGATTAGAATGCAAAATATGACGGGAAAACGTTTCAAGCCTGAAAACTTCAAAAGCGTGCGTACTGTTGGTGATGTCGTTGAAGCGGTTCATGTACTCTTGGCAAGTTAAGTATTCTTGTGCATTTGTTTAAAAGATTACAAAGTGCAATACCATTTTTAATTTGGGCTGCCTATCCTCTAACAATACTTTTTGGCTTAATGTATTTAAGCCCGCGCTATGTTGCACTATTACTGGCAGTATTACTGATAATTAAATGGCGACGGGATGCCGCATTGTGGTTAAGAAGTTTAGCCAAAATAAATAGTGTGATATTGTTAGTGTTGCTGTTTGTTATCACAATGATATTTATTTTAAACAGTGAGTTTTTATTGCGCTTGTACCCCGTTTTAGTCAATTTAAGCATGTTGGTGTTATTCGTCTCATCTTTGAGGTATCCACCTTCCATTATTGAGAGTTTTGCGCGACTGGAAACACCAGACTTAACATTTTTTGGCATACAATACACACGCACAGTAACTAAGGTGTGGTGCATATTCTTCTTCTTCAATGGGGTAGCAGCGCTTTATACTGCTCACTTTAGCAATCAAGAGATCTGGGCTCTTTATAATGGTTTTATTGCCTATGTATTGATTGGTATATTGTTTGCCGGTGACTGGACGGTTCGTCAAAAGTTTGTATCAAGATTGTCTAATAATTAATTATGCTAACCTCTCTCCATCAACTTGTATCGAGAGCTACTCATTGTCACTACGAGGTTAGTCATGATGGAGAGGGGTTTGTGTCATCACAAACTTTTATCTCGCGTATTTACGCACAATATGAATATTTAAAAACCCGTCGTGAGAAGCGATGGTTACTGTTTAATGATAGTCCCTTAGATTTTGCCATTCTATTTTTTGCGTTATTACACGCAGAAAAAACGGTCGTAATACCGTCTAATATTTTGCCAGGCACTCTAGATCAGCTATCAGACGCTTATGATGCAATAGCAACAGATGTGATCTTATCTGATTCTAGCGTTACAAATACTGGATTATCTGAGTTAGATGCCCAACTTCAAAATATTGAATTATATACGTCTGGCAGTACTGGTAAGCCTAAGTGTGTATATAAAAATCTGTCGCAATTTGAATCCGAAATTCAAGTGCTAGAGAATCTTTGGGGCGATGAAATTGAACAGTCAACCGTTATCGGAACGGTACCTCATCACCACATATATGGTTTGATCTTTCGTATCTTATGGCCACTCTCAGCAAGTAGAACTTTTGATGCTGTGACTTGTAGCAATTTTGGTGATATTACTAACAGAATCAAAATATTTAGCAGTGTCACAATGGTTTCGAGTCCAGCACAGTTATCACGTTTGCCTGATGTCGTAAGTATATCTTCAAGTGTTTCTCCCCCGAAAGTTATATTCTCATCAGGAGGGCCATTGTCCGCCTTGTCCG
>CAXBGL010000187.1:0-4369 GCA_963975255.1 uncultured Nitrosomonas sp.
TTTCGCGTAATCCAGCGCTGCCGTTTGTTGGATAATTTCTAGAATGGGTTGGAACGCATCTTTTTCGCCGCCTTCAATAGCTTTTCGTATGATATCTGCTTGTTCTTGCGTACCTGCTCTCATAGCATAAATCAACGGTAGGGTAGGTTTGCCTTCTGCGAGATCATCACCCAAATTCTTGCCAGTATCTTGATCATCACCTGAATAATCGAGCATATCATCAATTAATTGAAATGCTGTGCCCAAGTGCATACCATATGCAGCTAAAGCTTCTTCCTCTTCGGGTGTGGCATTGCCAAGAATTGCCCCCAAGCGACTGGCTGCCTCAAATAGCTTGGCTGTTTTGAAGCGAATGACCTTTAGATAATTTTCTTCTTCAACATTAGCGTCATGGCAATTAAGTAATTGCAAGACCTCACCTTCCGCTATGGTGTTGGTGGCATCCGCCAATACTTGCATGACACGCATGTCGTCAACTTCTACCATCATTTGGAATGCACGGGAATAGAGAAAATCGCCTACCAATACGCTGGCAGCGTTGCCAAATAAGGCATTGGCAGTTTCTTTATTGCGCCGTAATTTAGATTCATCTACCACATCGTCATGCAGCAATGTTGCCGTGTGGATAAATTCTACAACTGCTGCAAGGTTGTGGTGATAATTTCCAGAATAGCCAGAAGCCCCAGCAGATAAGATAACCAGCGCAGGTCTTAGGCGCTTTCCGCCACTATTTATAATATATTCGCTGACTTGGTGGATGAGTGCGACATGAGAGTGAAGCTTTTTCCGAATGACGTCATCTACGACACCCATGTCTTGAGCAATAAAGTTTCTAATATGTTCGATTGACACAATAATACCTTGAAGAAAACGCTATGTTAGGAATGTCTGTGCCAAAGTGTCAAGTGCGAAGATTAGATCAGTACAATTTTTCCGCACAAAAGTTATAGGATTATGTATAATTGCATGTTCTGTAAAAGAGAAGTGTGGAGTCAAATATGTATGCGGTCATAAAAACCGGCGGTAAGCAATATCGTATCCAAGTTGGAGAGAAATTAAAGGTAGAGCAGCTTGAGGTTGAGAGTGGTAGTGAATTGGTGATTGACCAAGTATTGATGGTCGCCGATGGGGATAAAGTTTCGATGGGTACACCGCTTGTCGATGGTGCTACCGTTAAAGCAACTGTGTTGGGGCAGGGGCGACACGATAAAATACGTATTTTTAAAATGCGTCGTCGTAAGCATTACCAGAAACATATGGGGCATCGACAGCATTACACCGAAATCCAGATTACAGGTATTTCGGCATAGGGAGCGTTTAAATGGCACATAAAAAAGCAGGTGGTAGTTCAAGAAATGGGCGAGATTCACAATCCAAGCGGCTGGGTGTAAAGCGTTATGGTGGCGAAGTAATATCAGCTGGCAGTATTATTGTCCGTCAACGTGGGACACAGTTTCATCCTGGAGAGAATGTGGGTATGGGTAAAGACCACACCTTGTTTGCAAAAGTCAGAGGTACGGTAAATTTCAGTATTAAGGGTGCACTGAAACGTAAGATGGCAAGTGTTCTTCCAGTATGATGCTGAAAGGATGTTTTTAAAAATCTAGAGTGATTAGATTTCTATAAAAAGCCCCGTCGAGTTTGATGGGGCTTTTTTATTTGTGATATCTCTGGTCAGAAGTCAGAATAGAAAACAGAATTATGAAGTTTATTGATGAAGCAGCCATCGAAGTATTTGCCGGAAAGGGTGGGAATGGTGTTGCCAGTTTCCGCCGCGAGAAATATATCCCTAAAGGTGGTCCGGATGGGGGCGATGGTGGACGTGGTGGTAGTATATTTGCCATTGCCGATCGGAATATCAATACATTAATTGACTATCGCTATGCACGCGTATACCGCGCGAAGGCAGGCCAGAATGGACGTGGCTCAGATTGTTATGGAAAAGGCGCTGATGATATTATATTGCGGGTGCCCATAGGTACGTTGGTTAAGAATAGCAGTACAGGGGAGGTTGTAGCAGATCTAATTCATCATCAACAAAAAGTATTGTTGGCTAAAGGCGGCGCAGGTGGCGCAGGTAATTTACATTTTAAATCCAGTACTAATCGTGCGCCGCGCCAATTTACCTTTGGTGAATCTGGGCAAGAGTTTGAACTAAAGCTGGAACTTAAAGTGCTGGCTGATGTTGGTTTGTTGGGTATACCCAACGCTGGCAAATCGACCCTCATACGCGCAGTTTCAGCGGCGCGTCCAAAGGTGGCTGATTACCCTTTTACAACATTACAACCCAATCTGGGTGTGGTGCGCGTTGACCAAAATCGTAGTTTTGTCATGGCTGATATTCCTGGTCTCATTGAAGGTGCCGCAGAAGGAATAGGACTGGGTCATCGTTTCTTAAAGCATTTGACCCGAACCCGTTTATTATTGCATGTTGTGGACATGATGGCACTGGACGAAAATACGGATCCCGTACAGGAAGCACAGGCGCTTGTAAGAGAACTCCAAAAATATGATGAAATACTGTTCCAAAAGCCGCGTTGGCTTGTGCTCAATAAAACCGATATGCTACCTGAGGATCAGTGTGCCGTAATATGTGATCAATTCATTCGTAGTTTGGGGTGGGAAGGCAGGTGGTTTACGATTTCAGCACTGACTGGCGACGGTTGCAAATTGTTGACTTACGCTATTATGGACTATCTGGAAGAAAATATACAAGAAGCTGATGACTAGTTTAATTACCGCGAACAAATGATGAAATCCCTGCTAAAACAAGCGCGACGTGTTGTCGTTAAGGTGGGCAGTAGTCTGGTTACCAATCAGGGAAAAGGGCTTGATCATACTGCATTGGCATGTTGGGCGGCACAGATCTCAAGCCTTAAACAAATGGGTAAGGAAATTGTGCTGGTTTCTTCTGGTGCAATCGCGGAAGGGATGCAGCGTCTAGCCTGGGAAAAAAGACCCACTGCATTATATGAGTTACAAGCTGCTGCTGCAGTCGGACAAATGGGTCTGGCACAGGCTTATGCATCCAGTTTTTGTCTTCATGGACTGCAAAGTGCACAGGTGTTGCTGACCCATGAAGACCTGTCCAATCGAAAACGGTATCTCAATGCACGTTCCACACTTACAACACTACTGAAATTAAATATTATTCCAATCATTAATGAAAATGATACGGTGGCAATTGAAGAGATTCGCTTTGGTGATAATGATACCCTGGCAGCATTGGTAACGAACCTGATTGAGGCGGATGTACTCGTGATTTTGACTGACCAGGCAGGATTGTTTACCAGCGATCCACGCAAAAATCAGGATGCTAAGTTGTTGCATGAAGTCAATGCAGGCGATCCTGCAATCGAGAAAATGGCAGGAGGTATTGGTAGTAGTATTGGGCGAGGTGGCATGCAAAGCAAGGTGATGGCAGCAAAACGTGCTGCACGCAGTGGTGCGCATACAATCATCGCATCAGGGCACGAGGATGAAGTATTAGTGCGTCTTGCTCAGGGTGAATCCATTGGTACACGATTATTAGCAAAACTACCTATGTTGGCGGCTCGTAAACAATGGCTTGCAGACTATTTACAGGTGCGGGGTTACGTCACCCTAGACAAAGGTGCAGTCAAGGCGCTGACTAAGGATGGTAAAAGCCTGCTGTCAATTGGCGTCACTGATGTTAATGGTGATTTTGAGCGCGGGGAAGCAGTGGTTTGTTTAGATCCGGAAGGTAGAGAAATTGCCCGTGGATTGATTAATTATAGTGCCGTAGAAACTCAAAAGATTTTGCAACAGGGAAGCAATGAAATAGAAAAGATTCTTGGTTATGTAGATGAGCCCGAACTCATCCACAGAAATAATCTGGTTTTGATTTAGGTATTTGTTGAATTTTGGTAGTGAGCGCGGAAGGATAGGATTTTTTTAGATATTGAGGAATGAATGTAACCGAAACATCGAGTAAAAGTATGCAGCGCATTGCAGCGATTGATCGGATGCGTGGCATTGTTATGATCCTTATGGCACTTGATCATACCGCTATGTTTTTTAATAACGGGCGCATTTTTTCTGATTCAGTGCTACTTCAAGAGTCAGGCAATATCCTTGCAACAGACCAATTTCTGACTCGCTGGGTGACGCATATTTGTGCGCCAACTTTTATATTCCTGGCAGGAACAGCCATTGCGATTAGTACCATTCAGCGACAAACACAGGGTATAAGTAATTCAGTTATTGATCGTGAATTACTCATTCGCGGTGCATTTATTGCATTACTGGATCTATGTATTCTGTCTCTGGCATCTGGAAAGATTGTACTGCAGGTCACTACTGTCCCGTTAACATCTAATAGAGGCGGCCTGATTCAGTTTAAATTGGT
>CAXBGL010000188.1:0-4323 GCA_963975255.1 uncultured Nitrosomonas sp.
CTTGGGGATTTTTGCGGAGTTTTCGTGTGAGTTTGTTGGCTGTATTGCATATTTCATTCATTTGGCTGGGTATATCCATGCTGTTGTATGGAATTCAAAGTCTGTTATGGATGTTGGCAGACGGTGAGTCCATGTCCTTGGGTTTGGCGCCGTTACATGCGCTGGCGATTGGGTATTTTGCAAGTATGGTGCTGGGTATGGCGTCACGTGTCACGCTTGGGCATTCAGGGCTCCCATTGGTATTAGATAATTTTACCTGGCTATTATTTGTCGGTTTTCAGGCTGCAGCAATATTCAGAGTGTTGGCCGATATTGTGCCGGCTATCGCGCAAATAGCTTCGCTATTATATTTGTTTGCTGGGTTAATCTGGTTGGCCTGCTTTACATTATGGTCAATTCGCTATGTGCCTGTTTACTGGCGGGGAAGGGTTGATGGTAAAGCAGGTTGACGGAGCCCTAGCATTTATCCAGCAGATTATTCTTGTAATAAAGTCTTAACTGTCCAGTAAGCACAACGCTATTTGCTCAGCACCCAGTAAACTGACTTTGGGGTTGGTGATGACTTGTATCGGGATTTCGTTCATCATGGTTGTGAATCGTCCCTTGTTGCGGAATGCGTGTATGAAATTACCCGCTTTGAGTGTATCAATAATTTTTGGTGCGATACCCCCTGCAATGTATACGCCACCACGACATAATCCTGCGAGTGCCAGATTACCGGCATACGCACCATAAATTTCAGCAAATAAATCCAGTGATCGGATGGCAATGGCGTGTTTCTGTTTGAAGGCGAGTTCACTGATGGCTGCGCCACTGTCCTCATCAAGACTAATCTGTGGTGGTTTAAAAAGTATGTCAGGATGAATTTGTAAGAAATTAAAAATGTGAGTGAGTCCTGACCCAGAAAGTACCCGCTCAACCGATACATGGCCGAATTTATTTTGTAAATATTCTAGTAATCCGATTTGTAATTTATTGGTGGGTGCAAAATCCATATGCCCTGCTTCGGTAGATAACGATACGTAGTGTCCGCCTTGACAAATAAGCCATGCGACGCCCATGCCAGTACCAGCACCCAATACGACGCACATTGCTTGAGCCTGCGGCTTTCCAGCTTGTAGTGTTATCCGGTCACTCTCAGGTAATGTTTCAATAGCCTGTGCGGTTGCTTCAAAATCATTGATGAGTATTACACTGGAGATAAGAAATTTTGTCGCAATGTCTGAGGCATCGATGAACCAGGGTAAGTTGGTCAGTTTCACACGCTGGGCAACAATGGGGCCAGCTACTGCAAAGCAGGCAGTAGACGGATGGTTGTGGATCCCTGCTGTATCCAAAAAATCCTTGAGCATGTCAGTGAATGAGCTATAAGCAGCGCTGTCATAACAGCGTTCCGTATATTCAAGTATTTTGCCATCATTAAACGATGTTGTACGTAAAAGGGTTTTGGTGCCACCAATGTCGCCACAAATCAGTTGTTTGTTCATATATGAACCCATTTCTGTCAGCATAATATAAAAATAATGCATTGTTTTTTCCCATGATACCGTCCTGTTAATCTGTGTGCTGTAGTTATTGTATAAATTCAATAAATAAACAGGTAGGCACTTTCAGCATAGGAATGAATGCGCTATAGTGAAAACAGTAATATTGGTCAAGTAATTAGACATCCATTTTTCGGATGGAAGTCGCTGGCTTTAATTATTTTATTTATAAAAATCATGAGATTATACCCAAGCGGTATACCAATAAAAGGATATCTAATGTCAATTTTGTTTGAAGTCAATTTTCAATCTATCGGGTGTATGCCATTGTTGTTAGTTCGATACGACGCTGTTTCGGGAATGCACTACCAGAAAATAAACGTACAGGGTTTGACAGACTAGTGGGAAATATTAAAAGAACGCGTGATATTTTGCTAAGAAGCACGCACCTGGAAGTTGATAATATTGTTGCTGAATTGCGTACTTTGCGTATCGCTTCGCTTGAGAGTCGGCAACGGCATGACCGACCACCCAAACTTCCCGCGCGTAAAATATTGATTGGTGTTGCTGAGGGCCTGAGTGCAGCGTTGTTTCCCAATCGCCTGGGTTCGTCAGAACTTGCCGATGAGGGCATAGACCATTATGTTGGCCACACGCTGAATTTGACATTACGGGAGTTGATGGTGCAAATTCAGCATGAATTACATTACAACTCAGGTTTGGAAATGCTCAGTAGTGAAGATCGTGAGGAATCTGTTGCCATTACACAGGCGTTTGCTAAGCGCTTACCAGCAATACGTACCTTGCTGGAAAGCGATATTATTGCAGCTTATGAAGGGGATCCGGCCGCGCGCAATGTAGACGAAGTGCTGGTTTGTTATCCAGGAATCATGGCTATTACTAATTATCGGCTTGCACATGAATTGCATTGTTTGGGTGTGCCCTTGATCGCACGTATGATTTCTGAAATTGCTCATTCAATTACAGGCATAGAAATTCACCCAGGTGCGCAGATTGACAAGAGT
Organism: uncultured Nitrosomonas sp.; assembly: GCA_963975255.1. Taxonomy (GTDB): domain Bacteria; phylum Pseudomonadota; class Gammaproteobacteria; order Burkholderiales; family Nitrosomonadaceae; genus Nitrosomonas. Next base: position 2,510 of record CAXBGL010000188.1, read on the forward strand.
TTCTTTATTGATCACGGCACGGGTGTGGTCATTGGTGAGACTGCCATTCTTGGCAAGAACGTGCGTCTATATCAAGCGGTAACCCTAGGTGCCAAGCGTTTTCCAGTGGACAAAAATGGTGCGCTGGTGAAGGGGAACCTACGCCATCCCATTGTTGAGGATGATGTAGTGATTTACGCAGGTGCCACCATTTTAGGACGCATCACCATTGGGCGGGGCTCGACAATTGGTGGCAATGTTTGGTTGACACGCAGTGTGCCGCCGGACAGTAATATTACACAGGCTACCAATGCATCGTGGAGCATTTTAGGTTGAGACGCATATTAAATACCATGACTTTAACGGGTAGTGATGACAACTAAAAAAAATATACTGACGCTGGATGACGCAAAGAAAATTGCTGTAGGTGCAGAAGCAGAAGCCAAACACAACAATTGGCCTGTCGTAATTGTCATCGTTGATGACGGCGGGCATCTGTTACATCTACAACGGCTTGATGATGCCCAATATGGCAGTATCGAAGTCGCCATCCAGAAAGCCCAAGCGGCAATAGCTTTTCGACGTCCTACCAAAGTATGGGAAGAAAATGTCACGGAAGGGCGCATGCGTTATTTGAATCTACCTGGGACGCTCCCCATTGAGGGTGGCCTACCCATTACCGTAGACGGGCAATTTGTTGGTGCAGTCGGTGTGAGTGGCGTGCGGTCGTACCAGGATGCACATATTGCTCAGGCGGGGATAGATGCGTTGGGGGCCTGAATAGAATGCATCCATTCATCCATGTAAAAGTAATAGTTACACCCTGCAACTGTTGGAGACTATTCACAAGGGGATTATTGTGAAGAATGTAAAATTTTCATTTCTAGTATTGCTAATGGGGATTTCAGCCAATGTTGTGGCGCTTGAATCGGAAAAATGTTTAAAGCAAGCAAACACTCAAATGGAAATGAATCAGTGTGCTGGTGTTGGGTATCAAGAAGCGGATGTAGAACTCAATCGGGTATATCAACTTATCAAAAAAATATACAAAAACGACAAATTATTTATAGAAAGGTTAAAGAAAGTGCAGAATGTTTGGATCAAACTACGTGATGCGGATTTTGGTTTGCAATATCCACATAAGGATGAGCCATTGTACTATGGGAGTGTGTTTCCAATGTGTGTGGCTGACTTAAAAGCAAGATTGACACTGCAAAGAGTCGAATTTTTAAAGCAATGGCTTGTCGGTGCAGCGGAAGGTGATGTGTGTAGTGGCTCGCAAATGTTGCAAATGCAGCTCAAGAATATATTAAAAAGTGAATACATCCAATAATCAGCTTACCCGCTAGATCAACGGATTTATGCTGTTTGTCCTGGAACTAGATTGTCATTAAAGTAGTGAGAATAGTGAGTGTTTGCATCTGATTGGTATAGGCGCAAACGTCGAAGATGCACCATGTAATTAGGATATTACGCAAGTCTTTATCAATGGAATTTTATGGTGCCTAGTCGAGCAGGTGGGGTAGCGTTGGATTACATACGGGGTACTTGATTGAGTTACGCAAGGGCCGTGTCCTACCTCATGATTAACCGAGCTTACGCGATGATATTATTGGAAAAGTCCATCTTCGGCAGCTCCCGCAGCCGCAGCCTGATCGTGGCGGACGATTAGAATCATATTGATAATGTTATATCGAGAAAAAGTTTAAGGAGAGAAATTTCCACTGATTGCACAGGCAATCATGACATGATGGCGGGACTGGTTAGACCGTGACTGGGAAAACTCGATAAAAACTAAGCACATCAAGTGCGTTTTGCTGATAGAGTTCCAGTCA
>CAXBGL010000189.1:0-4286 GCA_963975255.1 uncultured Nitrosomonas sp.
CTCCTTTGTACGAAAATACACTCACAATTGAATTACGCGACAGGCCCATAAAATCTATGAGTATGGGTTTACGTACAGAATGGTTCAGAGATGAAGATGGTGTAAGGGTAGCTAAGGTCAAGAACAATTATTTTGCCTTTACAGGCGGTTTAAATTGGTTTGCATATCCTTGGCTTACTATCAGACCTGAAGTGAGATACGACATTGCGACTAACAAACCAGTTTGTAACGCGGGTAAAAGTAAAGATCAGTTTTTATTTTCTGTCGACGCAATCATGCACTTCTAACAATAAAGCGGCAGGGTCTTGATATGTACTGTATAAACAGCCCCATCCCAAGGGACGAGGAATTAAACCCGCTTTAACTTCCTAAGACCGTTAAGTTATAACCAATTCTACTTTTCCAGTTTGTAGGCTGTATATGCCTCCTACAATACGAACTTTATTTTGATCCGCTAATTTATTCAGAATAGGTGTTTTCTGTCTTAGCTTTTCAACATTTTGAATGACGTTCATTTTAATTACATTGGAATAGCGGTCGCCTGGCATATGGGTCACAGCTCTTACAGCTGGCGCCAGTGCACTGGCCATGATTTGAATATGCCCTGGATACTGTTGATCATTATCTACGGCATCCATAGCAGCCTTGGCAGCACCGCAGCTCTCATGACCAAGCACCATGATAATCGGCGTATGTAGAACAAGTGCGGCATACTCAAGCGTTGCGACAAAGTCTAGCGTTACGTAATTTCCAGCTACGCGTGATACAAAGAGATCACCACGTTGTTCATCAAAGGCAAATTCAGGGCCAACTCTGGAATCAGCGCAACTTAAGATACAAGCATACGGGTTTTGACCTTTAAGCAGCTTTTTTCGCTCTTTGGCAAAATTTAAAGGAGTAGATTGACCTTTAGCATAGCGTTCATTGCCAGCCATTAATCGTTCCAAGGCAGCATCTGGCGATAGTACATTTTTTGGCAGGACGTCTGCTGTGGGATGTTCTGCAAAGGCCGGCTGTACTGTTGCAGAGGCAAGACCTAAACCGATTGTAGAAGCCACACCTAGTTTTAGAAATGAACGTCTATGCAGTGTTTCTTTCGGTTCTTTGTCAGCATTTAGATCGCATATTTGACACATGATAATATCTCCAAATAAGAATCATTTTCTATGTAATAGAGTTGCTGTGAGTATGTGTTATTGATGTAGGAATGTTGCCCTGTGATATTTCACTGCTCCCATTTGTATAGTTTACCATGCCGGACATTACGTGTAACTACGACTTGATTAGCAAAACATTCTGAATTGTACCCCACGTAAAATAATAGCCTCAAGACAATTATTGAGGTCTTTGCACGGTAGTCCGTAAACGCTTACGAGGGCAATGAATACGTAGGATACACTGTCTTATTATAGTTCTGGATGCCAGCCGCCTCGCCATCAGGGTGCTATCTTCAAGCTGCATCAACCGGATTGCCAGATCATAACTTTTGGCCACAAAATCGAGCATCTGATTGGTCAGAATTAGATTGACCTCAAGCTCCGGATAGCGGGCGACAAAGTCATTCACCAGCGGTGCACAATCCGGTTTTCGCCATATGTCACAGGCGCAGTCAGATTGAGTCGCCCCTTTGGGGTCTGGTGGAGATCGGTGATTGTGCGCTTGCGGGTGGTGCGATAGAACAGCTTGACGGCTGACCTGCGCCGTGGAAATCCTCAATCGACTGGCGGCACAGTAAAACTCTCAGTCTCAGCGACCGCAAAGAACTCTGTAACGCCTTCTCAACGGAACATTGACATTCCTTTCATGCGGCTGGTTGCTCGTAGTCATTATTATTGCCAATATGTGATAGTAAATTTCAATATGACAGAATTATCATATATTGGTAATAGTGTAAACTTCTGTCATCGCCTTCGCACATGCGGAAGGTTCACAGATAGATCCACAAAAAAAGCGAGTCCTGATGACTAACATAATTAAATCCAAGGCGGCAGTTGCCTGGGGGGCCAACCAGCCGCTCTTGATCGAAGAGATCGAGGTAATGCCCCCGCAAAAAGGCGAAGTGCGCGTGCGCATCATCGCCACTGGCGTTTGCCATACCGATGCCTTTACTCTTTCGGGCGATGATCCCGAAGGTCTTTTCCCCGCCATTCTGGGCCATGAAGGTGGCGGTATCGTTCAATCCATTGGCGAAGGCGTGACAAGCGTTGCCGTTGGCGATCACGTGATCCCGCTCTACACGCCTGAGTGCGGCGAATGTAAGTTCTGTAAATCCGGGAAGACCAACCTCTGCCAGAAAATCCGCGAAACCCAAGGTAAGGGCCTGATGCCCGACGGCACCAGCCGGTTCTACAAAGATGGACAACCGATCTTCCACTACATGGGCTGCTCGACCTTTTCGGAATATACCGTACTACCGGAAATCTCTCTGGCCAAAGTAAACCCCGAAGCCCCGCTGGAAGAAATCTGTCTGCTAGGTTGCGGCGTCACCACTGGCATGGGCGCGGTGATGAACACCGCCAAGGTCGAAGAAGGCGCAACTGTCGCGATCTTCGGCATAGGTGGCATTGGTCTGTCGGCAGTGATCGGCGCCACGATGGCCAAGGCCAGCCGGATCATCGTAATCGACATCAATGAAAGCAAATTCGATTTGGCCCGCAAGCTGGGCGCGACCGATTTCATCAATCCCAAGGACTATGACAAGCCGATTCAAGATGTGATCGTCGAGCTGACCGATGGCGGTGTTGACTATTCCTTTGAGTGTATCGGCAATGTCAACGTCATGCGCTCGGCGCTGGAATGCTGCCACAAGGGTTGGGGTGAATCTGTGGTGATCGGTGTCGCCGGTGCGGGGCAGGAAATATCCACCCGTCCGTTCCAGCTTGTCACTGGACGCGTCTGGCGCGGATCTGCATTTGGCGGCGTCAAAGGCCGCTCCGAACTGCCGGATTACGTAGAGCGCTATCTGCAGGGCGAATTCAAGCTGAATGACTTCATCACCCATACGATGGGCCTTGAGGATATCAACAAAGCGTTTGACCTGATGCACGAAGGCAAAAGCATCCGAACTGTCATTCACTTCGACAAAGAAGCCAACAATACGGCCGCGCCCTTCGCGGCACAGCCGATACATTTGAGTGAAAGGTCAGTATGTCATTGAAAATCGCTAGCGTTAACAAAAGTTTTGGCGGCTGGACCAAGCACTACACCCACCACTCAAACACACTGAACTGCGACATGCGGTTTGCGATCTATCTGCCGCCACAGACCGCGAACGGGCAAAAAGTTCCGGTGCTATACTGGCTGTCCGGGCTGACCTGCACCGACGAGAATTTCATGCACAAAGCCGGTGCGACGCGCATTGCCGCCGAGCTTGGTGTTGTGATTGTCGCCCCAGATACTAGCCCGCGCGGTGCGGATGTGGCAGATGATGACGGCTATGACCTTGGCCAAGGTGCGGGGTTCTATGTCAACGCTACACAGTCACCGTGGAGCCGCCATTACCACATGTATGACTACGTGCTAAATGAGCTGGCGCAACTGATTGAGGCAACCTTTCCGGTCAGCGACAAGCGCTCTGTCTTTGGCCATTCAATGGGCGGTCACGGCGCGTTAGTTCTGGCGTTGCGCAATCCCAATCGTTTCCGCTCAGTGTCGGCATTCAGCCCGATCAGTAATCCGATCAACAGCCCTTGGGGTCAAAAAGCGTTCACCGCATATCTCGGCAAGGACACTGCCACGTGGGCTGACTATGACGCGAGCTTGCTGCTACGGAAATCCACGCAATTCGTGCCGACCCTAGTGGATCAAGGCGAAGCTGACGAGCTTCTTGAGGAACAACTAAAACCGGAAGCGCTGGAAGCTTCTGCTAAGGCCAGCGGCTTTCCTTTGGAACTCAATCGCCGCGAGGGCTACGACCACAGCTATTATTTCATCGCCAGCTTCATCGAAGACCACTTGCGGTTTCATGTCCAGCACTTGTCGGTATAACGCCCGTCGATACATCGGTCTCGCAGATTAATTATGCGGGTTCGGCGCATTTGGAAAGACAAAAAATGAACAGCCCTACTTTATTCGGATTATCTCTGGTAACGCTTTTTTATTTTCGAAAGCGAAAAGATGCCAAACGAAAATTCAACAACAATTTTTTGCCGAGTTTTTTGAAGCTAAATTTTTCTTTCTTATGAATATGTTGACGACATATTATTTTTTGATTCTAATAACGTTACTTGTTTTTAGGGCCTGTCGCGTAATTCAATTGTGAGTGTATTTTCGTACAAAGGAGACTA
>CAXBGL010000190.1:0-4184 GCA_963975255.1 uncultured Nitrosomonas sp.
TATTAACACTTGCTTATTCATCTATCGCTTCCTCACCGACTACGGCATTTAATAATGATAATGCTTGCTTGGCTTCTGTCAGGGTTTTCCAGTACTGAAGTTCATAATTAAAAAGTGTGATCTGACTGGTAACTAAATTAAGAAAATCCACTTCACTCACCTGATACCCGGAAAGCATAGATTGAACAGTTTGCTTTGCTTGTGGCACTATGCCGCTGTCAAGCAGGGATAACTGTTCACCCGCACGCAGATAATCAGTCAGTGCGGAAGAGATATCTGCCTTCACTTGGTTTTTTTCATCTTGTAAACCGTAGCGCTGTTGTTCATGCTCACTTGTTCGCTGGTGAAGCGCTTTAGTTTGTTTACTGCTTGCATAAAGGGGTATTTTGATTCCAAGCGCGAACGAAAATAAATCGGCTCTTTCTCCCCCTACAAAAGGCGGATTATTTCCTCTTCGGTCACTATAAGCTGCCGTAACGTTAAAGTCAGGGTAGTAATCTCGTTTGGCTAAATCCAAACGTGATTTTGCAGCCGAAACAAATTGCTCTTTACTTTTTAGAAGTGGTCTTGAATTTTCTGCTAAACGGTATAAATCATTTATAGGTTTCAAAGAAGGTAAGGATTTAGACACCGTTTTCGGTAGTTTTATGGGGGTTAGTGGCAAACGATTCATTAACACATTCAAACGAATTGCTTGGTTATCCCGTAATGAAGCCACCATTAATTCTTGGTCAATTAGCTTGGAAAGCTCTAACTGAGCAAGCAGAACATCTTGTTGTAAGCCTTTTCCTGTTTCATATTTAGTTTTTGCCACTTCAATAAATTGATGTAAGAGTGACTTATTAATGCTGATCGTTTCTAGTGCGCGGTCTAAGTAATACAGCTGCCACCATTTATGTTCAACATAGTTAACTAGTTTTAAGCGCATTTCATCTACTGAAAAAAGCGCCGCTTTTGCTTCAAATTCTGCAGCCTCTTTTCTAAGACTTAACTTCCCGGGAAAGGGAAAGTACTGACTTATGCCGATTTGAACCTGAGTCATCGCTTCTTGGCGACGTTCAAAGGTATCTGTGGGGAAGTTCATTGTGCCAATACTGAGCATTGGGTCTGGTAACGAGGCTTTTTGATCAGGCACTGATAAAAGTGCCTGATAGCGCGACTGTATTTCGGCTAGCCCCGGGTTGTCTCTCAAAGCAACCTTAACTGCCGAAGAGCTACTTAATACATTGGTTCCACTATTTTCTATCGCATAAACATTAATTGGCGATAAAAAAAAACCAAAACATACAAATACAGCCTTAAATATTGCACAATGACTAATCCTTTTTAGTGTAAACATATAAAAACTAACAGCGCTGCGGACAGACCGCAGCAGGGTGTTAATTAAGAATATGGTGTTTCCCTTTATACAGTTTTACATTCCTCATTTCGCCACTTTCTCCTATTATTTTATAAGTGGTCTCATTTATTTTCTCATAAGTATTACAATCATATGTTCGACCTAAAACAGAAGTACAAAACCTGCCGTCCTTAACCGACCATGTACCGATAAAGTGCTTGTAATTACCTGCTGAATCCACTCTTCGCTCCATACCAAAAATCTTTCCATCTGGATCATAATATTCATGATAAGTGCGTCTATGATCCAGAGTACCTGCCGGATAATCCATTTGCAGCGTATTACCTACCAACATTTTAACCATCGCATCGCCATCTAAAACCTCACCACTAAAAACATTGGCGCTGTGCAGTGTTAAAACCGTTAAAGCACTAAGCATAAATTTATTTTTCATAACTTTCTCCTGAATTAGAATTCATTTAAACCGTTAACTATCTGTACATTTGTTGAACTTACTCTTAGTAAACCCAGCACTGACTCCAACAGCAATTACCCTATGCCGATTTAAATATAATAGACCCTTATGCCTTAAGCACAAGTCATAGATAAAGAGATAAATCATGTAACTATTGAGCCCCTAAAGGCCCGTTCTAATTCTATGCCTGCACCAACAACCACCTTTCAACTTCTACCCTATTAGTGACAACCACCATCTTTGGACAAATGGGCAAGATTTTCCAGCTCACAATCTTCACTATAATGAATAAGCTCTCGCTTGATAGTATCCAATAGAGTCTTTCGTAATTTGGCAGCACTGGCTTCTATGTTTTTCTCGATAACGTCCAAGGAAACCTCTAATAAATCATAGCTTACGAAGAGTTCCTGCATATTAAAGCTCACCTCTTTTACGCCCATCAATGCTTGCAGTGATTCAACCAGCGCTTTTTCAAGTGCATCATCAATCTTTTCGTTTAAATAAATTCGTCGTTTTTTCAGCACGACCTCATGCCTCTGCTTAACAGACTTACCAAGCTGTGGCGTCCCTACATACAGATGAGGGTGAGCCTTAAACCGATTCATGCATTGTGAAGAGCAAAAAAAGTAATTAACGCCCTCAAAGTTATATTTTGAGGGACAACTCATATCTGCCATAGCACAAACCGGGCAGCAAATTTTGTTGGATTTAATCATTAAAAACGCCTCTCAATCCGGTCAAGCACTATGGGAGTAGAATCCGGGAACTCTAGATATCGTCCAATCGATTCGCTGAATGTACCATTCGCATAATTTCATGTTCTTCCAGAGAACATAGAGACTCAAGTATTTCTTTGGAAGAAGGTATATCTGCCCTATTCAATAGATAACGATAAAGCTTAATCACCTGTTGATGCTGTTCGACAATGACATCTATGATTTGAGTGGAGTCAAGCGCAGCAAAAGGCGCATCACAATGCACATGCTGAACGATGGGCTGCTTGTTGACATATTCGTAAGTCCACGTATTTAGAGCATGTTCGTTACCCGACACTGAAAACTCTTCAATGACCTTAGAAAGCGTTTCCTCATGGTCAGCAAGATATCTAAGGAGCATCTGTGATCGCTTGTTGGTATTTTCATCAGCACAGTGCGTTAAACAATGACTAAGGTGCTGATGAAATTCCTGCGTCCAAACCAAGATGTCTTTTAATGTTTCCATTTCCATAAATTAGTCCTTGGTAATAATAAGATTTTCCTATACATGTAAAGCATCGCGATAAGCTGTTACAGAACGTCAAATGGTATATTTTCTTACGAATGCTCGCGTAGGTTTTTGTGCTTCTTTATTGCGATTGCGGAAAGTTGACCTTGGGATTTTATTATTCATGAGCTTTATTACATTTTTGGAAATACTTTATAAACTCCAATCATATTTATCCTTGCCATCAACGTGCCCAAGTACTGCAGTATTAATCTGAAGAAATCTGAAGACAGACACTTTATTAAAGTATCTGTCTTCGCTATCAATTAGTGACCGAAACTGGAACGAATATAAGCCAGTACAGCTTTAATGTCAGCGTCACTCAAAGATGCATTACCACCTCGTGGAGGCATTGCCATGGATGAACCAGGAGTCTGGAAACCCATAAGAATGTTATCAAGCAACTCTAAGTCTGCTTTTGTAAGACGACCATTTTTATCCGTTAAGTCAGGAACACCCGGTAATGAACCCTTACCATTTGCAGCATGACAAGCTACGCAGGTAGTGTTATAAACTTCCTTGCCTGAAAGGCCAGACTCAGATACTACCTGTTTCTTCTTGCTAACAGGCTTAATCGGCGTATTGGCAGACTGTAAAAATGCTGTGATATCTCGTGTATCCTGTCCCGTTAGACCAGCACGAACACGCATATGCTTGACGATGGTATCCCAGTGTTCGTCGGAAAATTCCTTAGGGTCGCGCATATTGTGGCAGCGATTACACGTTTCCGCCCAAAGCTTGGCACCGACAGCAGAATTCCCTTCTTCGGCTATGGCAGTTGTCATAAATGCGGTAGACAGTAAAAGCACTATTGAAGCAAAAAGTTTAGATAATATTGTATTTGTTAATTTCATAATCATTCCCCTTAGAAGCCGTAAGCCAATTGCGCCAAGATAGTGTCTTCATTGTCTTTACCAGGCTCGTCATAATTTTTCATCTCATAAGCTAATTTTGCTATCACACTTGAAGAAAATAGATAATTAACGCCCAAGGTTGTCTGGCTGAGATTCTGACTCATATGAGGTGTTTCTAAATCACCTGTCCGAATAACTGTTTCAAATGCAGTTTTAGGAATTTTATAAGCGGCTTGTAAGTACCAGGTTTTCC
>CAXBGL010000191.1:0-4137 GCA_963975255.1 uncultured Nitrosomonas sp.
CACAATGTTCATGGTAAAAAGCGAGTATGATGCACTCTATTATCTAAGTTCTCAGTAGATAAACCGTGAAATCAACAGAACCTCAAGTTAAATACTACGCCTAATCCGCAACCACTAAACTTAAATCTAGTTGTGTACTGGATCTAACCGGTGACAAAACATTATCTGAATTACGTTGCAATTCAATAAGGCGTAAATATTCCGGGGTAATATCGCCTGTTATGTAATCACCATCAAAACAAGAAGTCTCAAAGTTTGTGATTGATGAGTTTACCTTTGATACCGCATTAATTAAAGCATCCAGATCCTGATAAATAAGATAATCAGCACCAATCTCTCGACAAATTTCTTCATTGCTACGATCAGTAGCAATCAGCTCTTGAAGCGTGGGCATATCAATCCCATAAACATTAGGGTAGCGTACAGGTGGTGCAGCAGAAGCAAAGTAAATCTTATGCGCACCGGCTTCCCGTGCCATTTGGACAATCTCGCGACTTGTCGTCCCACGTACAATCGAGTCATCAACCAGCAATACGTTCTTGCCACGAAATTCAATACTCATGGCATTGAGCTTTTGGCGCACTGATTTACGACGCTGTTGTTGCCCTGGCATAATAAATGTACGCCCCACATAACGGTTTTTAACAAAACCTTCACGAAAATCTATACCCAGGCGATTCGCTAACTGCAAAGCGCTTGGACGACTAGAATCTGGAATAGGAATCACCACATCAATATCAAGGTGATGCATCGTTTTGGTAATTTTATCAGCCAGACTTTCACCCATATTGAGTCGTGTTTCATATACTGAAACACCATCAATCATTGAGTCTGGGCGCGCCAGGTAAACATACTCAAAAATACACGGATTGAGCGTTGGATTATCCGCACATTGTTTACTATAAAAGTTGCCATGCTCATCAATAAAAATTGCTTCACCAGGCGCAATATCACGAATTAGTTTAAATCCCAATGTGTCCAAAGCAACACTTTCAGATGCAACCAGATATTCACTACCTTGTTCTGTTTCTCTGACACCAAAAACTAATGGACGAATCCCATAGGGATCACGAAAAGCCAACAATCCATAACCTGCTATCATGGCTACTACCGCATAGGCACCCCGACAACGTTTGTGCACACCTGATACTGCTGTAAAAATATTTTCAGGATCAAGCTGGTAATTACGCGTACCCTCTTGTAATTCATGAGCCAGCACATTCAATAATACTTCAGAGTCCGAATTGGTATTAACATGGCGTAAGTCAGCACGAAATAATTCTTGATTAAGCTCTGTTGCGTTAGTAAGGTTGCCATTGTGGCTCAATACAATACCAAATGGCGAATTAACATAAAATGGTTGCGCTTCAGCTGAAGATCTGGCAGAACCAGCAGTGGGATAACGCACATGACCAATACCCATATTACCCGCTAGTGCACGCATATTCCGGGTACGGAACACATCACGTACCATGCCACAACCTTTGTGCATATGAAATGTACTGCCTTGAGCAGTAACAATACCACTCGCATCCTGTCCGCGGTGCTGCAACATTAACAACCCGTCATAAAGTAATTGATTAGCGGGTGACTTTGCAACGATACCGAGAATTCCACACATAAAAACACTCCGTGAGTTTGACTCGTGTCAGTGAAATACAGATAAAACAAAAAACAACTTATTGCTAGATAAGCTGATAAGAATACGGACAATCATTACTTATACCCCAATAGAGTATTGCGAGTAGTGTTAATGGGCCGCTTCTCTTTCATAACTAATCCGACTGGATAAATCATTCGGCAACCAGGGTATTACTTGCATTGCAACAACCTCTAATGGGCGGCTTAATAACGCTAGTTGCCAAAAAGATTGTTGCGGCAAAGCAGTTAAACCGGCCATCAAAACAAACAATGTGACAACTAATAACCCACGTAAAAAACCAAAAACTGAGCCAAGAATTCTGTCAACAAATCCCAACCCAATTCCTTTTATCAAGGTTGATAATAACATTGTAAGCAATACTGTTACGATCAAAACTAATAGAAAAACCACAACAAATGAAACGAGTACACGTAAAGATTCTCCACCGATTTCTGATGGCAACAAGGGCTCAAACTCTGTCGCATAAGACCCCGCCACTATAAATGCTACGACCCATCCAGCCAACGACAATACTTCACGCACTAACCCACGCATAATACTCAAAATTATAGATATAAAGAATATACCCAGTACAACGTAATCAAAGAGGGTCAGTAACATAAGAACAGAGAATATAGTTAATTAGCGACACAGCTTTCTAATTGTTTAGATGAAAAATCTGATTCTCTGGTTTATTTTTATAGCGCCCATTCGTCAAACAACCACTCCACAAAACTATTTGACTGTTACAACACCATTAAGGCCTAGTTTTTTCAATTTATTAAGCTGATCTTCTGCAGCATTTCGTGTTGGAAAAGGCCCAATACGTACGCGAGTTATCTCATTATTATCTATACTACGTGTCTCGGTATAGGCACTAATCCCATTTGACAAGACATTTTGTTGTTGTCGCTTTGCCTTTAAGTGATCGGAAAACGCACCTAATTGCACAACAAACTCACTTTTTGTAGCGATTACCTCGTTATCTTCAACGATGCGGTCGGTTATATTTTTAATTTCATCAGGCTGCGGTTTAGATCTAGGAATAGGTATCTGATTTTGACCATTCATTGTGTCTGAGAAGTACTCACTCTTCTGCGACAAATCTGAAGATTCAATGGGCAGCTGTTCTATTAGATCTATCGCTTCAGCTGAATCAGTGACCGGCAATTCATCAGAACTTATGCCAGAATTTATTGATGCAGAATCAGCTTCACGGGTCGCAGCTTCTGATGGGATATGAATGTCCACTGCATACTGTTGCTCCTGCTTAGGCTTATCAAATATCATTGGCAGAATAACGACTGCAGCAATAACCAATGTAATCGCACCCAGCAGTCGTCTTCTGGCACGTTTTCTGAGCAATAATTCTTCTTCACTGATATTTTTTGTCATATGAGATATCCGATTACTATCTGTATCGTGCCAAGCTCTGGTATTGTAATATAGCACCTACCGTATAGAATGAACCCAAGACGCAGATTCTATCATTTTTAGTGCCGCGTTCACAGGCAAATAAAAAGGCTTCTACAGAATCCGAAAAAACATAAACAGCCCCATTTTCCTTTGTTATTCCGACATGTTCCAACACTTCAACCAGGTCATCTGTACATGCCCCACGAGGTGATGCAATAGACGATACCAACCAAATATCTATGCTGTGCTTTAATGCTTGCACAACACCTACAATATCTTTATCTTTGAGCATAGCAAACACCCCATAGGTATATCCATGTGGTTTTAGGACATCAAGATTGGCTGCTAACGACCGTGCGGCACTCGGATTATGCGCCACATCCAATATCGTCAAAGGTTCCCCTGGCAATATCTGGAATCGGCCTGGCAATACAACTTCTAGTAAGCCGCGACGTATATCATTCATACTTACCGGCACATTTTCCTTGAGTATATCCAGTGCAGCAAGACAAGCACTCGCATTTTGTAATTGCTTGATCCCACGTAACGCAGGATAAGGAAGTGAATGGTGTCGGCCTTTTGGCCCCCAGAAATTCCACTGTGTGTTATTCGCTGTATAACCAAAATCCTTATCAATTTGGATAAAATCTGCGCCAATTGTTTTGGCATATTGGCAAGTAGTTATGGGTACATTTGGCTCCGAACAAATTGCAGGCTTACCCTTTCTAAAAATACCTGCTTTTTCAAATCCAATTTTGTCACGAGAATCACCCAAGTAATCCATATGATCAAGGTCAATGCTGGTGAGTATTGCACAATCCGCATCAAAAACGTTGACCGCATCCAGGCGACCACCAAGTCCAACCTCAAGGATCGCAACATCCACCTTGGCTTGATCAAATAAATACATTGCAGCCAGTGTACCAAATTCAAAATAGGTTAAGGAAGTATCACAACGCATCCTCGCTAAATTCACGGTTTTGAATGCCTGACATAAAGCATCGTCATTAATAACTTGCCGTTTGATACGAATGCGCTCGTTATAGCTCAATAGATGGGGTGTGGTATAGCAACCAACA
>CAXBGL010000192.1:0-4135 GCA_963975255.1 uncultured Nitrosomonas sp.
CTTTTGCCTCTGTGAGCATCTTCGTTTTCAACTCCGAGATACATGTTTGACTAGATTCGATCTGTCTTCACCCTCGGATTTGGTAGAAGATTCAGAAGAAGATTCAGAAGATGAAGAGACCGAATTTGAATGCACCGCAAAACTAATAAATTTCGATGAAGACGAAGAGGGACAGGTGTGTTCCATCTGTCTCGACCCATTCGAATGTGGGCAGCATGGTTTACAGCTGGTTTGTGGTCACGCTTTCCATCAAACTTGTGCATTATCATGGATTTGCGAAAAAAATAACAGTTGCCCTCTTTGCAGAAGACCTTCAGTCTAAGGTCGTTTCTCACCGCCTGAAACACGCATATTGTGCTCAGTAATCTGTGTTGATCTTCCTGCCATCTGACGTTGTTGTTCCTGTTGAACAATCATATTACGTTGCTCGATTTGCCGACGCGCGATTTCAATTCTAGCACCCCTCGGCATATTACGTTGTGCGATCGCCCTACGCATCGAATCCATTTCCCTCTGATTCACCCGATAGTTCACTTCCATCGGTGCCCTCCGTGCTACAGGCATCGATCTTCGTGCTACAGGCATCGATCTTAGTGCTACAGGCATCGGTCTCCGGTCAAATTCATCTTCTTTACGTTTTTTCCGTTTATACATTTTGTTACTTATACACTGAGAAAAAAAATCTGTGACGAATTATATACGATGTCTTACACTGGTAAATCCAGAATTATTTCAGCCCCAACACCAGCTCTTTTGAGCAATCAACCTGTCCGTGTGGACTCAAGTGAAATTGGGAAATTGTACTTACGTTCCGCCGACGAACTGCTTAATCTTCAACCACTTCCTTTTAGTAGAATCGACCAAGCACTTTTCAGCAACGAAAGCGGCTATCGGGGTGTACTTCCACGCGCACCGACTCCTTTTAGTTACACATATGTAAGACCTCCCAAAGATAACGAAATGGCTGGATTTCAACCACCAGCTTTTAACGCACGAGAACAAAGACCTGGAAGTCTAACGGACGTCCCAATTTTGAGACAATTACCACCATCTTTCGGATCGTACATGTGAATTAAAAGAATTCTAAGTAAGAAATTGTCAATTAAAAATGTTTTACGTTATATATATATGAGAGTTCAGATAAAGCCGTCACCTCTGATTAATAAGAAGTATGTTGCAATCTTCATTAAAGATAGTGCAATAGTTAAGACTACACATTTCGGTAGTGCCGGCATGTCAGATTTCACGAAACATGGAGATGTGGAACGCCGAAAAAGATACCTAGCGCGCCACAGCGTAAGAGAGGACTGGAATGACATGTTCTCCGCTGGTGCACTGAGTCGATGGATTTTGTGGAATAATCGATCTTTCTCAGATAGCGTGGAAGATTATAAGTCACGATTCAGTTTGAAGTAGTTACTTCAATGCCCACTTCTGCAGGGATAGGGACTCTGGGATTCTTAGCTGGTTCTCCATGCGTGTCGTCATTCACCATTTTTTCCAATTCTTCGTCTGATTTACCATGTAAATAGTCAAATAGCATTTCCACCCAATATTGAGGCACGTTAGGATGGCGTTTGTGCAACTCTTTTGTCAGTGAAGATTTTCGCTCTAATTCTAGATTCGTATAATTCCTGGGGTTTGCCATTTCATGTCGCGGGGCTTGTTCAAGTACATTTTGCATGTCTATATGTATCTAAGTGAGATTTTTATTTCATACCAAAATATGCTGTTCTGATTTTCTTTATCTCATCTTTAGTCAACGAATTCAAAAACGATCTCATTTCCTGTTGAGTATCATACAAATCAGTTCGCAAGTTTTGTTCTAAAAATTGTTTCATGGTAGCTTGGCCGGCATTTGAATTGGGCACTTGTTTCTCTCTGATTAATCTCTTTGCATCGGCAATATCTATATATTCTAGCTGCTGTCCTTGCGGAGACCTTTTTGGCTGATTATTGATGGTCTCGGGTGAAGTGGGTGCTTGGGTTGCTGCGACTGGTGGTGGTGGTTCGAGGTCGCTCGCTTGCGATGGTTGAAGCTGAGCTTGATCTCTAATCTGATCGCTGCTTTTAGGAAGAAGATCGACCTGTTGTTGCTGTACTGTGCGTGACAATCTCTCCGCAAAAAGCGCACTCTGTGGCTGACGCTTAAGTTCACTAGCAATAAACAAATTACTCGTCAGACTCGGATCGAGTATTTGCGCCATCAGAGGCTTTGCCCCCTTCCCTGCAAACGTCATGTCCTCAACATGTCTAGGTGCGTCGTACCCCATCGCGGTATTGAAGTTGACACGTCCACCAGATGCCCCCAATGGCGCTTGTTCCATGAGTTCTTCACTGACATATTCGGGGTCAATTTCACCAAAGTCGGGGTCTATGGCACTCGCCATCGTACTGATTTGAACAAAGCCGACGTCCTCCTGTCTGAGGCCAGTACGTTTCCTAGCCGGTTGAAGGATAGAATAATTACTTTGCGCGCTTGCTGCTGTACGGATCATGTCGCTCTTAATAGCTATAATCTGATCTCGCCCCGGTTCTCCAACCCTATCAGCTGAATTTTCAGCGACATATTGAGGGATTACAGGAGCAATACTATTGTATTCCTTAACTCGCTTGCCAGAAGTATTTACGTAACTTCCAGCCGCCTTCTTACGGATTGAATGTAGCTTATCGACCGAAATCGGTAGGAAGCAATCAGCGTAATTATCTTTGATGTACTGATCACTAAGAACTCCAAATTTCGCATTTCTTCTCATTGTATGTCTAACGTAAACATTTTTTTTAAAAGACTTTTATTTTCCTCCACTTCCTACACCTCCCCCGGCTTTGGGTGCAGGTGCTTTATCGCCCGGTGTTTCATCTGAACCGCCCCCTGTGTCTTCTGGTAAACCATCATTTGGCGGTGGTGGTGGTGGTGGTGTTGTTGTATCGACTCCTGTTGCAACGTGTAGTGATCCATAATCTGACAATGTTGTATTATCCATCGCTGTTAAAACAGCTGCATAGTCACTAACTTCTTCGTCGGTAAAATCTTGACTTCCTTCAACATTACTGCCGACATCTTCACCATCATCAAGAGTCCCATTTGTCAATTTGGGATTCAGTCCGAGCGTTAGTAAAACGTCAGTGGGTACTCCGTAATATGCGTTATTGTCTTTATTGTACAACGCCTGAGCGTGGGCTAGCTGATGTCCATTCAGTTGAACTGTTGCGACAGTGCTAACTGTATTCCCGGTTTCATCTTTCTCGTTTAAAATATTGAAGGCCAATTCGGGGTGTTCGCGAGCCAATCTGATCTTATTTAGTAAAACATAGTACGCTCCTATTTTCGGTAAAGCAACACCTTCAACTATAAGTTGATCTCTGTACGTTGTGTACATATTCTGTAAAAGCATTCCGTCCTGTCCGGTAAGTCGATAGGGGTCCATATATATTTCTTGAATCGTGCTATCCGTCGTATTGTACCACTTCATCATATCGGTATAAACTTTGTCTATATTTTGAAAGTTATACTTCGTGAAAGTGTGATCTTCGTTGTAGATGCCGGTACCATCAACACCCAAGGTATCCATAGTAAAGTCATATACCCCCAGTTGTTGTGTCAGTGTAAGGGTGGCTTGCATGTAATTATTTTCTATCTCATTCGGGATTTTATCGGCATAAGATTGATATACGCTATCAACACCGAACGCACCTGAACCGACTGAAAACCATGATGGAATATCTCCACTGGTAAATTCGGTCAAAGATGTGTAAGTATCAGTACCGGCTTCCCATGCAGAGATGAATGACAAATATGCTGGAGAATCATATATCTCACTAAACAGAGATTCTGCTTCATCTTGAGTTAAGTTCGTAGTTTTAGTAAGGTATTCAGGTGAAAGATGGTTTATATAATCAGGATTTTCCTTTAGAGTTTGTAGTTGATATTCAAGATATTTCCTTGTGTCGATGTCAGTTTCGGGAATATTTTCTAATAAGTTTTGGTAAGAAGCCACAACACCGTCTGCCTGCATCTGCAACACGCTAGTCTGATAATTGATGAGTGCCGTATCATAGTAAGGATTTTGGTTTATAAGATTATTCCATGCTTCGCTCCCTACAAAATCGGGGCTATTCGCATCGCTTGGCAATC
>CAXBGL010000193.1:0-3969 GCA_963975255.1 uncultured Nitrosomonas sp.
TCGATCATGCGCTGCCGCAGTGGAGTCATCACTGGACCTTTCGTGAAACAGAGATTTCAGAGACCGGGAAGGTACTGAAATATGCCTCACAAATGGCGGAAGCGCAAATCGGAATATTCGGAACAGACCGTACAGACGGACCGGGGTACCTACGCGTGCTTTGCAGTCCGGGGTCGTAAACCGCCAGCGGAGCGAGCGGTGTCATTCCAAAACTTGCGACGGTGTGTACAGATTCGGAGCACTTTTGTAGGTCGAAGTCAGTGTCTTCGAGGTAGATTGGAGATGAATATAAAACCTCGCTGTTCGATATTGTTGAGGTCTTCGCCGGTTGCCTCGAAGACCTCAACCTGCTGACAGACGATGCGGCGATCGTCCATTTAATCCTCGAGCCGTACAAAATCGCGTGGTGAATCCGGTTAGATGTGACGTGCCCCCAAGTATGCCACTAGTCACAAACCTTCGTTTTTATTCAGCGACCATTCTGCCTCACGATCTACATGACGTTTCAATGGAATTTGCCTTGCCGTATTCGATAAGTTGTGGCTTACTCTTCATTGCACGCACGATTGCTGGGTCAACCATAAATTTTTGGCCATTCCAGTTCGTCCAGAAAGGAAATGGCTTTCCGTCTGGCAACTTATTTCGGTAATTCCCACGATCTACAGCCCAGACATCATTCACATGCTTGTCTTTGATTTGATGTCCATCGGGGTTCGTTAACTTAGTCATTGCATAAGCAAATGCTAGTTCATCAGCAATTTGTTCGATTCCTTTCTTATTCTTAACAGCATGAAATCCTTCCCAACAAGCATCATATACTTTTTTCCATTCATCTCGCTTGATGACAAAGAACCCGCCATTCAAATTGTAAACGCTTTTTTCTTCCATGCCCCGTTCAGCCCAGATGTCAACAATGTCTTGAAGTGTGATACCCCGCCACTGCCAGCTCTGGGTTTGTGCGTTTGAGAATGCTTCATCATTGATTTTAGATTCCACTGATAAGTGGAGTGGGTCAGCTAGTTGCAATAGCGTGTGAATAGATTCATCTGACGGCTTCCGCGTGAAGTAGTTATCCGGGTCTAAAAATACATAGTAATCATACTCGTATTTATTCAGGTTTTTCAGAACCTCTACCTTGAACATATTTCTTAGCGAAGGATTGCAAGGCCGATCAATTTCATGTATCTCACTTCCCGGAATTGTGATGCCATGATCGGTCCAAATATGAAAGTCTTCTTCTACACCAACGGACCGAGCAGACTGGACAAGGCTACAAAGCATAGCATGATGATCTACGCTTCCAAATCCAATTGACCAATAGCAAAAACTGGGCGTACGAGGCATGCCTTGCTTAAGCATCAACCAACTCGAATAATTCTCAGGAGTTGTTGCAAAAAAACGAACATTATGATTCCGGACGAATTCGTCAACTGCTTCAATCACACCGTACTTTACGTGCTTCGAGTCCTTAGCGATATAATCGTGACCGGCGAGAATTCCACCAGTTCGCACTTTAGGATACCAGTCTTCAAGATCTCGTTTAACTGCTTCGTAGCTATGGTCTGCATCAATATAAATGTAATCGAAGTAGCCATCCGGAAACTGACTGCACACCTCAAAAAAGTAACCTCGAATAATCCTCCCGCGTTCACCATACTTTGCAAATTTATTGCGCACTTGAGATTCTAACTGATCTTGTTTCACTTGAGAGAATCCGACATCATTTTGGCTGGAGATTTCGCCAGAATCCCAAGAATCGATTCCAACGAACTCGCTCGGTTTACTCCCTTGAACGATTTGATCCAGATTCTGTCCCGCGCGAACTCCGATTTCGCAAACGTGATGGTTCAACCCCGCGCGGCGCAGCATGCTAGGAATGTTGTTACGGTGCCCCAACGCTTTCATTTGATCAAAAAGATGTTCATTGTTGTTATATTCCTGCCAATTAGCAATCGACAGTCCTCTCCGAATGATTTGGCTGATGACCATAGAACTCCTTAGCACAGAATCTATCGGCAGCTGCTTAAACCATACAGGAAACATAGCATTATAAAGGTACGCAACCAATGTATCTTGGCGAATGTCGCAATCTGCAGCACTCAGTTCGTCAAGACTGCGATGATCGAAATACGCTCGAAATCTGCTTGGATGAATTGGAATACAAATCCGAAAATCATATTGAAAATAAGAATAGTTTTTTGTCAAAGGCCAGAGCAAGTTATACCCTAACTCGGTCCATTTAAATCGTAAATTGTTATTACGAGATTGAATTAACGCATCCATGGATTCAATATATTTCCCAAGCAGGATCGATCCTGCTTTGCCACCAAAGAACCCATTTGAGGGTCGATTTCCGGGACGTCCACATCCGATAAAATCTGAGCCGGACTCATGAAGACGGTCCATTACCGGAGAAAGATTGCTCAACGCAATCATGTCACTATCTAACCACAGTCCTCCATAACGGTGAACTAGAACTGCTCTTAAATAATCGGCTTTATGTGCAAGACATTGTATACCATGCCACTCAGGAATGATGTCGGGGACATATTGTTGAATATTTTCTGGAGAAACGCGAACAATTTCAAAATCATCACCACATTGATGATGCCAAGTTTCTTCACAAAGATCGAGATATTTTGGGCGAGTATGATTTTTCATCGTCTCCCAATATGTCCATATCGTATGTTTGCGATCGCGGTGTTTTTGCAGGTTAACCAGCAGAAGCGTGGTATCCCTATACTCAGCTAATTTTTCACATTCGTAACCTGCAAAGGTCTGCATGAGTGACTCGTGAAAATGGATAACTTTACTCTTGGTTATCTCTGGAGTTGCTTGGGTATACCCCGATACGAGAATCGATTTCACCGCGAATCGTTTGAGACGTTCAGTAAATCGGCGATAATCAATCGGGTCATCAAGATGTATTAGAACATCAAGACAAACAACCAGATCGAACGTGCGATTGAAGTCGAACTCAAAGAAGTCTTCACAAAAGACATTAAGCTGGCCTGATTGTGCTTTTAGTTGGTCGATTGCAAATTGCGAGGAGTCGATACCAACATAGTCAACGCCTGTGAGATCCACATGTTTGATAACAAATTGATCTCCACAACCCACATCCAAAATAGATTTTGGTTGATTGATTGCGATTGCATGCTCAATAGCAGTAACCTTTTTTTTTGCACATGCCCCTCTAGATCCGTGCCCACTATACATACCTCGCGACTCATAGATTTTATCCCAATTAAGAATCATTTAAATCCTCTGCGAATTAAAAAACACGCTATTCTTGGACCATCAATATTTGGTCATCCACCCAATCGTTTCAACAAGTATTGTAATTGTTTCTCATATGAGTCCAGCGAAAGTGACGAGCGTCGAGTTTGCACCTGAATGAGATCTTCCAATGTATGTTCGACTGGGAATAAGGATTCCAAGTCAATGACTTTTAACTTTCCATCAGAGAAAAGGAAGGAATCTGTAGTAAGATCCAGCATAAAAAGATTGCTCTCTGCAAGATAAGCATAGAAAAGGGAGAGTTCGTCGGCTGAAAAACAGCCATCTTCTTTGACGTATTCCAGCTCAATCCACTGAAAACCCTTCTCTGTACCACTATCCAATAACTGGGGGAAAAACCGAACCCCTTTGAGCTTTCTATACATTTCTCTTTCGTGCGACAGGTCGGTTTGGATCCAAGTGTGAGTGCCGCCAGTATTTAATTCTCGCTTCACTACTGACGTTGTCCCGTCACGCTTCACTCTAAACACACCACGCGAGTTGACCAAATTATTTTCTTTTATGTTCCGATACACATTCCCATTGCAACGATTCGAGCCATACCATGTTTTTCGGGTTCGATGACCGCTGCCATAACGATCATTTGTTTCCAAGACCTCTTCGAGCTGCCAGTAATGACCTGCCCCCCTTAACCGGAACCAGAACTTGATATACTAATCAGGATTCTGG
>CAXBGL010000194.1:0-3961 GCA_963975255.1 uncultured Nitrosomonas sp.
CCGGAAATTTCTACAGCATGGCCGACATTACTGGGCTAGTCGTCGTCGATTTTGCCAAATTTGCTGAATTTGAAATTCCCAAAGAAAACACAAACACATTGAAATGGCATGAAAAAATTTCTTCACGTCCAGGCACTCAAGTGTAATCAAGCATTCCTCTATTACATTGATTAAATAAGAATGACTATTCCCGAAAATATATCAGATCCCGACCGGACAACTATAACTGCACAATAACTTCATTAGTTTTCTCTGCGAAGGTAGTCACTTCATTAATTTGCATATAAATCCAACTGTCGTCTCACCATTATCATCGCAACACGCTGGACGATATGTTGTTGTCCTTTTCTTTTTATGTGTATTTTATCAAAAGACGAAGCTTCAATCGTTTGCGATATAATGAATCAAATTTGTTGCACTAGTGCTGAACCAATCTACAACTGCCAGTAATATGTTGTCTTGAAAGTTAATCTTCATTATCACGATAACTGGAGTTACACTATTATAATGTCAGGGGTTGTAAATGCTTGAACTTGTCTGTTCTCTATATAATGGAGGTCATGTAAAATCTAAACTTTCACACAATTTTTGGGAAATCATATGCGTATTTTCAGCCTTATGAAATCTAGATAATGGGATTAAATGCGCCATTTGTAAAAGAATCACGATTTGGCGATTGGTTTTTGCAAACGAGTGTCTGGAAAAACCGTGTGTTCGATCGTGCGCTCAATGATCTGCATAGATTAATGGATTTCGACAACCGCAGCTTCTCGACAATACTAGATGTTGGCTGTGGCTTTGGTCTTTCTTTTGAAGCCTTATCTAAAAAATTTAATCCGGATTTAATTCTGGCCATAGATGCAGACCCAGATATACAAAAACGCTCAGGTGAAGCTGCACTCAAATGCAGTTGCATGGTTCAATTACATGCAGCAAATGCATCTCACATCGACATTGATAGCGGATCCATTGATCTAGTATTTTGCCACCAAACATTTCATCATATTGTTGAACAAGAAGCCGCAATGTCGGAATTTTTTCGTGTTTTAAAACCTGGTGGATTACTATTATTTGCCGAATCTACACGCCGCTACATTTACACTCCACAAATAAAATATCTTTTCAGGCATGCCATGCATGTACAAAAAACGGCAGAAGAATATATAGACATCATTCGTAAGGAGGGGTTTGACTTACCAGACTCCAGAATTTCCCTACCGTTTTTATGGTGGAGCAGACCTGATTGTGGGATGTTAGAGTTTTTTGGCTTTCCTGTACCCAAAAAACGCGAGGAAACATTAGTTAATGCCGTCGCAATCAAGCCTCTAAAGTGACTGAATTACCATATTCAAACTAGCCATCAAGAATCATACCGTTGGAATATTAAACTCGCATTGGTTCCACCAAAACCAAAGCTATTCGACATAATTACATTCACACTTTTATCAACACCTCGTGCAAGTACAGGCAACCCGGAAATTGTTGGATCTGAAGTTGTTAAATTAGCACAGCCACTTAAAAATTTTCCCTTAAGCATCAACATAGAATAGATAGCCTCATGTACTGCAGAGGCAGCAATGGGGTGCCCAGTTAGTCCTTTCGTTGAGGAGATTAAAGGCGTCTTGTCTTCGAATATCTCCTCAATAGCTTTAATTTCACTAATATCTCCGAGTGGTGTTGATGTAGCATGGGCATTAATGTAATCAACACATGAATTAGCTGTTGTTATCTTGTGTTGATTTATCGCAGATTGCATAGCGCGTACAGCACCAGTGGTTGATGGTAAGACCATATCCAACCCATCTGAACTTACTCCATAACCAGTGATTTCTGCGTAAATGTGGGCCCCTCTTTGTAGTGCAGACTCAAGCTCTTCCAACACAAGAACACCAGCACCGCCAGCAATAACAAAGCCATCTCTTGATATATCGTAAGGGCGAGAAGCTGTATTATCATTATAAGCTGTCGATAAAGCGCCCATAGCATCAAACAATGCGGTAGTCGTCCAATGAACCTCTTCGGCTCCACCAACAATCATCACATCCTGTTTACCAAACTGAATAAGCTCTAAACCGTAACCAATACAATGTGCAGAGGTGGCACATGCAGATGTCATAGAACAACTAATACCCTGAATACCAAAAGCTGTCGAAAGACTTGCGGAAGTTGTGCTACCCATAATTCTGGGCACTGCATAAGGAATTGCTTTAGATAACCCTGAACTACGTAGTGCATCAACTGCTTGCATATGTTCAGAGGGGGAGCCTACTCCAGAACCAACAACCAAACCTGTTCTGGGTGATGAAACCACACTGGAGTCCAACTGACTATCGGCTAATGCATCACTCATCGCGTAATAAGAGTAGATAGAGGTATCAGACATGAAGCGTCTGATTTTACGATCAATAATCGGACGGCCACTAACGTCTGGTATGCCCGCAACTTGAGAACGCAAGCCTAAATCTGCATATTCTTGCACAAATGAAATGCCAGATTTTTCTTGTTGTAACGATGACGTTACAGTGGCAAGATCATTTCCTATGCATGAGACTATCCCCATGCCTGTAACCACAACACGCCGCACCGATAATTCCTCTTAAATTATTTTTAAAAACCCAGTTCTTTGAAAGTCTAAATCGAATCAATTCCTAGCAGATGAAGTGAAGCGTCACCAAACCCTAATTAGGCTATTAAAATCACACTAAACAATACGTTTAAAAATAAGTGACGTATTAATCCCACCAAAAGCAAAGTTGTTACTCATTATAAATTCCGCATCTATATTTCTACCCATATCAGTGATGTAGTCCAAATGACCGCATGCAGGATCTATTTTTTCTAAATTTATAGTAGGGGCGAACCATTTTTTATGCATCATTTCAATTGCCCACCATGCCTCAATTGCACCACAAGCACCTAAGCTGTGACCAATATAGCTCTTCATCGAACTGATTGGCACTTTGTTATTAAATATAGATGCAGTCGCTTGTGTTTCAGCAATGTCTCCACGATCAGTCGCAGTACCGTGGGCACTTATATAAGCTATAACATCTGGTGGGATGCCCGCATCATCGAGTGCTTGCTGCATGGCAATAGACATGGTCTCTTTCTCAGGCTGAGTAATATGACGTCCGTCTGAGTTACATCCAAAACCTATAATTTCAGCATATATTTTTGCGCCACGTGCTTTAGCATGTTCATATTCCTCCAAGACTAATGTTGCCGCACCCTCACCTACAACTAGACCATCTCGACTTTCGTCAAACGGCCGTGGAGTAAGGTCTGGAGTGTCATTTTTACTGCTGGTAGCAAAAATGGTATCAAACACCGCTGAACTAGGAGCAGATATTTCTTCGGACCCGCCAGCTAACATCATGGTTTGTCTGCCGAAACGAATTGCCTCATAAGCATAGCCTATACCTTGGCTGCCTGAGGTACACGCACTTGAAGTTGGAATAATTCGACCTTTTAATTCAAAAAATAATGCGATATTTACAGCAGCAGTATGTGGCATCATTTGGATGTAACTGGCTGAAGTCACATCTTGCATCGATCCCGTTTCCAGCATCTGCGCAAATGCTCGTATCGGCTCAACACTACCTGATGAAGAACCATAAGACACACCCATTTCACCACTATGAATAATAGGATTGTTAAGTAAATCGGCATCCATCAGAGCTAGCTCGCTAGCTCGCACAGACAACATGGCAACACGCCCAATTCCTCGTAAGGCTTTTCGAGGATAATGTTCTGGGGTCACGAAGCTATCAATAGGCGCAGCAACTCTAGTATTAAGCACTTCAATGTAGTCCCATTCAGGCATATACCGAACAGAGTTTTTCCTTCCACGCAATTGGCATTCTATTGCGTCCCAATCTTCACCCAGTGCTGTAATACCAGCCACCCCTGTTACAACAACACGCTTCATTAAATCATTCCGCCGTTTACACCAAGAACTTGC
>CAXBGL010000195.1:0-3927 GCA_963975255.1 uncultured Nitrosomonas sp.
ATCTTGATACACATTGGACACTCAATTCAACAGTTAATTGTGACATAGCCTTAAATATCCTTTCTTCACGTTCATAAATGACACTTTTCTCCAACCAATTTGCAATTTCTTTCCAACTGGCATCAACAGTCAGCGCTTTAATAGCATCCCTTATGCCTTCGTCCAAATTATCTTTTTTCTTTGCACTTGGACGCGATTTTTTGGATGCATTTTTGTTTCTGTCAGTTACAAAACCGACAAGTGAACTCAGTAGCTGGGAATAAAAATCCTGTCTCTATTAATAGTTTCTGCACGTTCAATGGCATGAAGACACATACGTAACAGTTTGCAAGCATTTTTAAGGCTATGTCGCAATTAACTATTGGTTTTTGTTAACTCTCTAATTGTACTTTAATTATTGAGGCTATCAAGTCCATGGTTAATAAGGGTTTTATGAATTCTTAAATCAAATTCAACATTTAACTTGCGATTCCCCGTGGTCTTGCCACGGGGAGGATTATAGTTTGTGTTTTTGAAGTCAGCGTAGCGCGCCGTTTTCGGTTTTCTGCGCCGTAATACCCCGCGGTCTTGCCGCGGGGATAGGTGCAGGGCGCGCGGAGCAAATTTATTATAGATTGGGATTTTTTGCTGACTGAAACAACTTTAATATTTAATAATTGCTCTAAATCCATCGAGTAGATATCAATATCGGCAGCGACAGATGAAGAATTTAAAAACAATAATACAGACACAGCAATTGCAAGCTGTATCGATAAATATTTCGCCTTATATTCCGGATCTTTAATCAAAAACACAGTATTACTATCGTATAGATATATGGTTAGACAGGATTTTTATTGGCCATGTTATACTTTTAAAACTATTTCTGATGTTATGAAAAGCACTAAATATATGGCTCTTTTCTGCGTTGGCGAGTATAGAAAGCTGGGAATCAATATCTAGTGTGATTCTTGTGTATCAAATAGTTTTAGGCCTGACCCTATTGTACTTTGCGGCGGCCTTATGCGGCTTCTTGTTAAGCAAAGTCTTCACCGTGATGTGATATAGATGGCCCGCTGGATCTTTACGTGATTATCTCAATCAGAAATAGGGAAGCCATTGGGTTCAAAATAATTAGGATACTCAGTTTAATATGGCATTGAGCGCCTGACTTGGTCAATACTTCACCGAATTAGAATAACCTGACTTGGTCCATCAGCGCATATTATTCATCTAAAATCTGGCATGCCATTAAGTTTGGATTGATGGTGCACGCGTATACATGATTATTCCTACATAATGATGTATTCTCCAATACAAAATAATCTTATGACAAACGGATGAAGGCCAGAAAAGACCCACATACCCCCATGATGCAACAATACCTGCGAATCAAAGCACAGCATGCAGATATGCTGATGTTTTATCGTATGGGGGATTTTTATGAGTTGTTTTTTGACGATGCGGAAAAAGCCTCAAAACTCCTAGGTATTACATTGACCCGACGCGGCTCTTCTGCTGGCGAACCCATCAAAATGGCAGGTGTCCCCTATCATGCTGCTGAACAATATTTAGCAAAGCTGGTCAAGTTGGGTGAATCTGTTGCCATCTGTGAACAAGTGGGTGATCCGGCTACCAGCAAGGGGCCTGTTGCACGTGAGGTGGAACGTATTGTGACTCCCGGTACGCTAACGGACGCGGCATTATTGGAAGATAAACAGGATTGCATCTTACTCGCCTTGTTTATTCATGAGTCTACATTGGGCCTGGCTTGGCTGAATCTAGCGGCAGGACAATTACGTGTGATGGAAACATCACCGAATAATTTAATCAGTGAACTGGAGCGCCTGCAACCCTCTGAAATTCTTTGGCCAGAATCACTCACAAGACCTGAAACACTGGATGATAAATGGGTGCTGAAACGTTTGCCCACATGGCATTTCGATGTCGACAGTGCTCTGAACACCCTTACCAGACAATTTGAAACACATGATCTTTCAGGTTTTGGCTGCGAAGATTTGTCTGTTTCGCTACGTGCCGCAGGTGCATTGCTTGAATATACACGGCTCACACAAGGCACAAACGTTACGCACATTACTACTTTACAGGCTGAGCGCGACAGTATTTATATCCGCATGGATGCTGCAACACGGCGCAATCTGGAGATTTCTGAAACCATACGCGGGGAACGATCACCCACATTATTGTCATTATTGGATACCTGTTCAACGAATATGGGCAGTCGTTTACTACAGTATTGGTTACATCACCCGCTACGTGATCGCACTGTCATACAAAATCGACTCGATGGGGTCGCAGATTTAATCGGAAAGAATGAACAGAATGTATTTCTTGCGGTTCGCGATGGTCTGCGTCACATTGCCGATATTGAACGTATTACTGCGCGCATTGCTCTCAAATCTGCTCGTCCCAGAGATTTATCGGGATTACGTGATAGCTTGAAACAATTACCTGAAGTGGTAAGTACAATTACAGCCTGTACCAGTGAGCGCATTTATCAACTACAACAGGGCATCACCGCAGACCCTGTTCTGGTTAATTTGCTGGAAAAATCCCTGCGTCAAGAACCCAGTGTCGTATTACGCGAAGGCGGAGTTATTGCAGATGGCTATGATGGGGAATTAGATGAATTACGTGCCTTGCAAAGTAATTGCGGTGAATTTCTCTTGCAACTGGAAATAAAAGAAAAAGCGCGCACAGGTATTCCGAACCTCAAGGTAGAATATAATCGAGTGCATGGGTTCTATATTGAAGTAACGCATACCCACAGTGAAAAAATACCCGATGATTATCGGCGCAGGCAAACATTAAAGAATGCAGAGCGTTATGTTACACCTGAGCTAAAAACCTTTGAAGATAAGGCATTATCCGCACAGGATCAAGCGTTGGCTCGAGAAAAATATTTATATGACACACTACTCAATACGCTGGCGCAATATATTAATCCGTTACAACTTATTGCCTCGAGTGTCGCCGAAATAGACGTTCTATCCACATTTGCAGAACGCGCACAATGTCTCGGCTACATAGCACCTGTTTTTACTCTGGAAGCGGTGATTGAAATTGATACAGGTCGTCATCCTGTCGTAGAAAACCAAGTAGACAACTTTATTGCCAATGATATTCAGTTGGGCGTCATCGATCACGAACAACGACAAATGCTGATTATCACGGGTCCCAATATGGGGGGCAAGTCTACCTATATGCGACAAGTTGCACTCACGGTATTACTCGCCCATTGCGGCAGTTTTGTACCTGCTAAAGCCGTGCGGTTGGGCGTACTGGATCAAATATTTACCCGTATTGGCGCGGCGGATGACCTTGCTGGCGGACGTTCTACGTTTATGGTGGAAATGACCGAAACAGCCAATATACTGCACAATGCGACAGCACAAAGTTTGGTGCTTATGGATGAGGTAGGGCGGGGCACCTCAACCTTTGATGGCTTGGCATTAGCTTTTGCAATTGCACGACATCTACTTATAAAAAACCTGAGCTATACACTCTTTGCAACACATTATTTCGAGTTGACAAAACTTGCCGAGCAATTCAAACAAGCTCGAAATGTGCACCTCGATGCAGTAGAGCATAAACATCACATTGTATTCCTGCATCAAGTCGCTGAAGGTCCTGCTAGTCAAAGCTACGGCTTACAAGTCGCTGCATTGGCAGGCGTCCCCGAATCAGTTATCAAGACTGCAAAAAAACACTTAATCAAATTGGAGCAAGAAAGCACTCAAAAATCAACGCAACTGGATTTATTTTCAATTACTCCAGATATTGAAGTAGAAAATCCGCCAGAACATCCGATTGTGGCACTGCTGCATGATATATCACCAGACGAGCTCAGCCCTAGGCAGGCATTGGAAAAACTTTACCTACTGAAAAATACTGTAGATGATGAGAAAGTTAAGTAAGGCTATGTCA
>CAXBGL010000196.1:0-3871 GCA_963975255.1 uncultured Nitrosomonas sp.
AATTTAAACTGAATCAGGCCGCCTCTATTAGATGTTAACG
The DNA here is from genome assembly GCA_963975255.1 of uncultured Nitrosomonas sp. Lineage (GTDB taxonomy): Bacteria > Pseudomonadota > Gammaproteobacteria > Burkholderiales > Nitrosomonadaceae > Nitrosomonas. Next base: position 41 of record CAXBGL010000196.1, read on the forward strand.
GGACAGTAGTGATATATTATTCACTTATTGAGAACGATTAAACCTTAAGGCATTGATCCCAATAAGGATTAATGCCAAATCGTTCCACTAAGAAATCAATCAGTATCCGTGTTCTTTGTGACAAATAGCGTGTTTGTGGGTAGACCGCATAGGCATTGAGTTGAGGCAGATCGTAGTCAGATAATATTGGCACCAGTTCACCCATAGAAATTGCCTTCCATGAGATAAAAGTAGGCGACATTACGATGCCATGTCCTGCAATTGCCATGTCTTTTAAAAAATCGCCGTTATTAGCAATCATATAAGCAGAAACATTCATTAAATGCTGCTCCCCTTTTTTGTCTGTGAGCTTCCAGGTCGATGAGCCCGATACATTATAATGAAGCAATTGATGAAGTTTTAAGTCACTGGGTGTTTTAGGTGTACCCTGTTTCTTGAGATAATCAGGGCTGGCACAGAGTACATGTTTAATGGGAGACATCTTGCGTGCGATCAAGCTTGAATCTTTTAACGCTGCGATGCGAAAAGCGAGGTCCATCCCTTCTTCAACCAAATCCACTTGCCGGTCCGAGAAATTAATATTGATGGTCAGTTGAGGATGTTGCTTGATAAAGGAGTCAATCGCTGTGGATAGATGGCATAGTCCAAACGATAACGGTGCAGCCAGATTTATTGTCCCTTCAAGGGCAACATTGTGATCTTCCGTTAAGGCATTGAGCTCAGAAACATCATCAACAATTTTTATTGCACGTTCATAGTAATTTCTACCCGCTTCAGTCAAGCTCGATGTACGTGTGGTTCGATTCAATAAACGCACGCCCAGGCGTATTTCCAAATCGACCAACCTACGACTGACAGCCGACTTAGCCAGATTCATCTGATCGGCAGCACGGGTGATACCACCTGCATTTACTACATGAATAAACATATTCATATCTTCTAATTGGCCCATTTGATTGTTCTCAATAAGTGAATAATATATTGCAATTATTGATGTTTATCCTAAATTAATCAACAAGCAAAATCTTCTCTAAATCGTAAATCAGCTTGTTTTACTTTTTTAGAAAATAAACTTGAGGAAATCATCATGAAAAAATCAGTAAAAATGAAACCCATAACAAGGGAAATACGCACAGTAACATCAGGTCGGCCAACTACAGACGGTGATGGTGTGAAAATGACGCGTATTATTGGAACACCTGAGCTGAATATCCTGGACCCATTTTTATTGTTTGATGCATTCGAGACTGATCACGCACAGGATTACATCGGTGGTTTTCCTGATCATCCTCATCGTGGTTTCGAAACCGTCACCTATCTATTGGCGGGGCGCATGCGCCATAAAGACAGCGCTGGTCATGAAGGCGTGATCGAATCCGGTGGAGTGCAGTGGATGACGACTGGTAAAGGGATTATTCATTCGGAGATGCCTGAACAAGAAGATGGATTATTGCAAGGTTTTCAATTATGGGTCAATTTACCTGCCAGTGAAAAAATGCAGGCACCCAGCTATCAGGAATTTTCGCCGGACAAAATTACGGTTGAAAATTTAGATAACGGTACAGAAATACGCTTGATCGCTGGGGTAACTAACAACGGCACAACTGGCCCCGTGATTAATCAGTATGTGAGTCCGATTTATATGGATGTCTTGTTACCTAAAGGCCAGCTATTTGAGCAGGCTGTTAGCGGTGGTGACAATGTTTTTATCTATGTCATTAAAGGTGAGTTATCTGTCGGTGATTTAATGCGTAAAATAAGCCATCATCAAATGGGTGTCTTACGTGATGGCGATCAAGTCGTTGTGACTGCCAATGAAGACACTCGATTTTTATTCGCGGCGGCACGTCCTTTAAATGAACCCGTTGCGCGTGGTGGTCCGTTTGTAATGAATACCAAGGCAGAAATATTACAGGCATTTGAAGATTTTAAACAAAATAAATTTCTGGGAAATTAGGATGGGCATATTAATTGACGGGCAATGGCAAGATACTTGGTATCCGACTGAAGAAACAAAAGGACGGTTTGTTCGTTCAGCTGCTCAGTTTCGAAACTGGATCACAGCAGATGGGTCAGCTGGACCTAGTGGCCGTGCTGGGTTTAAAGCTGAAGTTAATCGCTACCATTTATATGTATCTTATGCTTGCCCTTGGGCAAATCGTACGTTGATTTTTCGTAAGATAAAGGGACTGAAGAAAATTATTTCCTTATCAGTCGTACATTGGCATATGGCGGATGAAGGCTGGACCTTTGCCGATGGTGAAGGCGTGATCAAAGATACGGAAAATAACGCCGATTTCCTGCGTGACATTTATCTTAAGGCGAATAACATCTATTCGGGCCGTGTCACTGTTCCCGTACTTTGGGACAAAAAACCGACACGATTGTTTCCAATGAATCTTCAGAAATTATTCGTATGTTCAATAGTGCCTTTGATGCAAGTGGCGCAAAGCATGGGGATTATTATCCTGTTGATTTACGTAAAGAAATTAATCGGATCAATGTACGTATTTACAATACGGTCAACAATGGAGTTTATAAGGCCGGTTTTGCCACAACTCAGAAAGCCTATGAGGAAGCGGTTATACCTTTATTTGAAACTCTGGATTGGCTGGAACAGAGGCTGGAGACAAAACGCTACCTGACAGGTGATCAAATCACTGAAGCAGATTGGCGTTTACTTACAACGTTGGTACGTTTTGATCCGGTATATGTCGGACATTTTAAGTGTAATTTGAAACGTCTGGTTGATTATCCAAATCTGTGGGCGTACACGCGCGATCTTTATCAACAGCGAGGCGTTGCTGAGACGATTAATATGGTTCATATTAAAAATCATTACTATGCTAGCCATACCAGTATCAACCCAAGTGGCGTGACACCTTTAGGGCCAATACTTGATTTTAGCGAACCCCATTCTCGTGATAAGCTACAAAATCAACTTTAGTTCAACAACAAAAGAAGGAGAACAATCATGAGTGAAGAAGCCGTTATCGCACAAAAGTCCCCCTATACAGTAGCCGTAGAAGAAGGAAAAACTTATCACTGGTGTGCCTGTGGTCGAAGCAAAAATCAACCATTTTGTGATGGTTCTCACCAAAGCACAAGTTTCAAACCCATAGCCTATACCGCAGAAAAAACAGGCAATGCATACCTCTGTGGCTGCAAACGCACAAGTAACCAACCACATTGCGATGGAACCCACCAGTCTTTGTAAAGTTCCGCTCTAAACGGCGGGCTTTTCATGGGTCCGCCACAGTTCTTTCGTTGTCGTTGTCATCTCTGATCCAAAGGGGAAATCCATATGAGCCAACCGATTATCGCCGGCATTAGGCCTATTGCTACACCGACATCAGAAGAACCCACGGTTTCATTCATACACCAACTCGCCCGCGAAGGTTTTAGTAAGCTGGAGCATCACAGCCCCATGACATCTATGAGTGTGTCACTCAATGAATTACCACATTGGGACGATTTACAGATTATGGTGGCACAGATGGGCACAAAACCATTAATGGAGGATCATGCCAATAACAACATTTCAATACTGGGCAACTTCCATTTTCAATAGAGTACCCAAAATTTCCTCCTGTAAATTGCAGTAGTCTCAACTTATTTTGATATTTACTTACTTTTTTCATTGCCTGTCCGTTTAGATTTGAATACCGCCCATAAACACTGAATTCCTGTACCCACTATCTGCATTCTTAGCCTTTCTAAGGATTCTCACTAAGTTGCCGTTACTTGCAAAAACAGGTTATTTTCACTTACACAAATAGGGCCTGTCGCGTAATTCAATTGTGAGTGTATTTTCGTACAAAGGAGACTATT
>CAXBGL010000197.1:0-3760 GCA_963975255.1 uncultured Nitrosomonas sp.
CTTAATCGCGTTACTACGCATGATCAAGTCCTTCTGGAATCGGCACATCACTCGGTGGTTGCGGCATATTCCCACCATATTTCTGATAGCGTCGTAATTGAAAAACATACGCAAGCACCTCTGCTACAGCCGTGTAAAGCGTTTCAGGAATTTCACTATCCAACTCAGCATGATGGTACAAAGCACGTGCTAGAGGTGGTGCTTCAAGAATAGGAACCCGATGTTCTGCCCCCACTTCACGAATACGAGCTGCCAGTAAGTGCACACCTTTTGCAACAACTTTAGGCGCACGCATAGACTCACCTTGGTATCGTAATGCAATAGCGTAATGTGTCGGGTTGGTTACGATAACATCAGCCTTCGGAATTTCGGACATCATACGACGGCGCGCTGCTTCACGCTGCAGATTACGAATACGCGCCTTGACCAGAGAATCTCCTTCACTTTCTTTGGTTTCCTTCCGTATTTCCTCTTTAGACATTTTGAGTTTTTTTGCATGATCCCAAAGCTGAAATGGCACATCTATCGCGACAATCAATATCATTGCACTCACAATGAAAATAAAACTAAGTCCTAATAACTCTCCTGTACGCGTAATACCCGAATCGATAGGTAACGCGATTAATGACAACACACCATCTTTATTTTGCCAAATCACCAATGCTGCTACGCTACCAATAACCAGTGTCTTAGCAATCGCTTTGACCAACTCGGTTAAACCGCGCATGGAAAAAACCCTGGTAAAACCCTTGGCGGGGTTTAAGCGCTTAAAATCTGGAATAAGAGACTTTGCACTAAAAAGCCAACCACTCAATAACATAGGGGAAAAGAATGCGACGATAATCAGTAATATGAGGAATGGTGCTAATGCCGACAATCCTGCAAAAGCCAACTCATACAAACGATTTAATATTAAGTCCGTCTGAAATGCTAACGCAGGCTTTATCTGCATCCCTTCTCTCATTATGCTAGATAGGTCAGCCATGAAACTGGCGCCCATAAACCATATACCTGCGGCGGCAGCCAACAGTAAAGTAAATGTGGTAAGCTCTTGAGAACGTGCTATCTGCCCATCTTCTCTAGCTTTCTCAATACGTTGGGGCGTCGCATCTTCTGTCTTTTCAAGATCACTATCTTCAGCCATGCTAGACTCCAAATTATTACAAGAGAATTATCATTCCTCTCCACTCAATTCAATGTGGGAAACAAACGAGGTTTCGTCCCGTTATTTAGTAACCTCCAAAAAAATATGCTGATTAGTCGCATATTTTTATTCGATTACTTACATAGATATGACTACTTCGCTGCAGTTTATTAAAAAGCTCTCCATTGCACTACTTATCATAATTCTATTATTGATAATTTTAGCGTGGATACTATTACGTGGCAGCATGCCTCAATATAATGGGGTGGTAAATTTAGCAAAACTCACCGCACCTGTCGTCATTGAACGAGACTCACTTGGAAGCGCGACATTGCATGCGCAAGATCGACTTTATCTATTAAGGGCGTTGGGTTATGTGCACGCGCAAGAACGCTTTTTTGAGATGGATCTGATGCGGCGTCACGCTGCTGGAGAAATGGCTGAAATATTTGGGTCTGTTGCCATACCCGCTGATCGCAAAGCCCGTAAATTTCGTATGCGCACGCGCGCATTAGTCCTTATTGAGCAGTTACCCATCGAACAACAGCAATTACTCAATGCCTATAGTGATGGCGTCAATAATGGACTGAATAATCTATCAATACGCCCCTATGCTGATCTATTAACGCGTACTCACCCAGTCGCTTGGCGCAATGAAGACAGTTTATTGGTTATCCTGGCAATGTTTATTACATTAAATGAATCCAGTCTTTACCGCGAATTGGCATTATCCACAATGCATGCAACATTGCCTGAAGCAGCGTATCAGTTTCTAACTGCAAGTGGTGGCACATGGGATGCGCCACTGACTGGAAAAGCATTTGATTGGCCGCAACCACCAACCGCCAAAGAGATTAATTTACAAACACTTAATCCAAATCTGCCGCAAAGTAATGTCGAACAGAATAATCATAATATGCCTGGTAGCAACAGCTTTGCAGTTTCTGGTGCATTAACGGGTGGTGCTGCGTTGGTTGCCAATGACATGCACCTAGCGTTACGCGTACCGAATATATGGTTGCGTACCCGCCTTATTTATCCAAAACAAAATGCACCTGATACAAAACATGACGTTACTGGAATTAGTTTACCCGGCACGCCTATAATGATTGTGGGTTCTAATCGTCATATTGCCTGGAGCTTTACCAATAGTTATGGTGATTTTTCTGACTGGGTGCGTGTCCAACTGGATCCTGAAGATAGTACACGTTATCGTAGTGTATCGGGTTGGAAGTCACTCAAGACATATCGTGAAGTCATACATGTACGCGATGCACCAAATGAAGCACTGGTTGTGCATGAAACTGAATGGGGACCTATTCTAGCCACTGATCATGACGAGACACCGCTTGCATTGGTTTGGACTGCATTACAACCTGACGCAATCAATTTTAGACTCACCAAGTTAGAACAGGTTGAAACAGCCGGTGAAGCCGTTACAATTGTGCAAAATCGTGGCATGCCCACTCAGAATATTATAGTTGGCGACAAAGATGGCAATATTGTTTGGACTATTGCTGGACGTATTCCCAAGCGCACTGGAAACTATAACCCCCAGCTTCCATCCGACTGGACTATTCCGAATACAGGTTGGAATGGTTGGTTAAATACCACACAGTACCCATTAATTAGCAACCCAACTTCTCATCGATTATGGACGGCCAATGCACGGACTGTTACGGGAACCGCGTTTGACCTGCTTGGTGATGGTGGCTATGACCTAGGTGCTCGAGCCAAACAGATTCGTGATAACTTATTCGCACGTAATCAATTCACCCCGGCAGATATGCAATCAATCCAGCTTGATCATCGCGCATTGTTTTTAACACGCTGGCGACAACTATTTGAATCGGTTTTAAATCAATCATCCCCTACACCCTCGCTCACAAAAATGCAGCAATCGCTTCTAGATTGGGATGGACTGGCCTCAACCACTTCCGTAGCCTATCTTTTAGTACACACTTTTCGGCAACAGGTGGTTGAAAGTTTATTGGATGGTTTCGCCACTGTAGTGCGCAATCGTGACCCAAGTTTTAACCTGCCGAGGTTAAACCAGACTGAGCATGCAATTTGGACATTAATTGAACAACGCCCAACTCATTTATTACCACCAGGCTATTCCAATTGGAAAGATTTTCTGCATGCCTGCGCCAAACAAGTTCCTAATAAAATACAGGGCCGACCAGAGGGAATAAATGCCCATAGCTGGGGTGAATATAATCAAGCAAGGATCCATCACCCGCTTAGTCGTGCTTTACCTAAGTTTATTGCAAATTGGCTGAATATGCCTGCTAATGCCCTAGCCGGTGACAAAAATATGCCGCGTGTTCAAACGCCTACTTTTGGTGCTTCGCAACGCTCCGTAGTTGCACCCGGTAATGAAGAACAAGGTTATTTTGATATGCCAGGTGGGCAAAGTGGACACCCACTTTCTCCCTACTATGGGAGTGGACATGCTAACTGGGTTACTGACAAGCCAACCCCATTTTTACCTGGTCCACCCGAGAAGAGATTGGAATTATACCCATCTCAATGATTGCTGAATAAATCTCATTTATTAAGAAAGTGTAAGTTGACGCAGCTCTTCTTTTGACTTGCCTTGGTTCTTCACATATC
>CAXBGL010000198.1:0-3710 GCA_963975255.1 uncultured Nitrosomonas sp.
TTGCAAACCAGGCGTTTCTGTATCGTGATAAATAACCCGCTTACCTGACTCAGGTGCTGACAAAGCATCAATATCTTTTTTATTAAATTTGATTTTTTCCATATTTACCTCACGCTAGTAACTATTCTGGTGCCACGCCAGTGCCACGCTATAGGTGAATTTTAATTGATTTTCGTATATCTTCATTAATGTTATAAACAGTGTAACATACTGTTTTATATATATATACATTAATGTATATCAATCAGTGGTAATAAGTGGAATGCAGGACTGTTAATCCGTTGGTCCGGGGTTCAAATCCCTGATTCGCCACCACCCTGTCGTCCACACAAAACAATAAACATCAGAATGCCATTAAAACGATAAACACAAATGGCAAAGGTAAGGCCTCTAACACGATAATGATATGGACACCATAGGGCTCCGTATTTTTTGAGGACCCATCAAATCTACTTTTTTGACATAATCAGGTGCTGCAGATGACTCTCATATTCCTCAGCAGAGTCGCAGTACGTTATGAACACAAATAACGTAGCATCTACTAACAAACTTACTGACCTAAACATTTTAGCCGGATGGTTGAAGCAACTTGGTATTGCCGCACTCTACCTGAGCCTAGGTATTATTATTCATCGTTACTTCACCAACAATGGTGTTGTGAGTGCTGTCTGGCCCGGCAGTGGCTTGGCGCTGGCGGCACTACTTATTGGTGGCAGGCGTTATATCTGGGGCATTCTTTTCGGTGCACTACTGCTTAATATACATGCCAACGACTCACTATGGACGGCCTGTGGCGTTACCCTGGCAAGTATCCTGGAAGCACTTTTAGGTACGTGGCTGTTACGTAACAACCAACCTGCTTTATACCTACACACTTTAGCAGATTATCTTCGGTTGATTGTATTGGGAGGCGGTGTTGCCAGTATCGTCGGCGCTATTATTGGCTCATTATCTTTACTATTAGCCGACTTCATTACCCCGGCTGAATATTTTGGGAATGCGTTGTATTGGTGGATGGGAGATACACTTGGCGTTGTCTTGGTGACACCTTTTATACTAGCCGTCTGGCAGGCAAAATACTCGCAATTCAGTACAAAACAAATGCTTGAAGGACCATTGCTGATTGGCATAACGTTTATTGCCGGACAAATTATTTTTTTGGGTTGGTTTCATGAAAATCTCAGTGATGCACCCAAGGGCTACATTATGTTTCTTTGTGTTGCTTGGGTGTCAATACGACTTGGCGAGCATGGTACTACTTTCGTTTTGCTCATGATTGCAATCCAGGCGCTATGGGGTGCAAATCAGGGCACTGGTTTTTTCGCCAATGATATTGCCACAACCAATCTCCGGAATTACTGGTTTTATATGTTGATTCTGTCCGTGGTTGGAATGATATTGACCACCTATGTCAATAAAATCAAGCAGGCATTAGCAGCACTAGAATTAAAAGACAATGCACTCAATGCGGCTGCCAATGGGATCATTATTACTAACATTGATGGCCGTATCGAATGGGCAAATCAAGCATTCAGCCGACTCACGGGCTTTAGCTTAAATGAAATTTATAACCGTGATCACAAGGAACTGGTGAAATCTGGCAAACAAGATAATTCCTATTACCAGTTTATGTGGAAAACTATTCTTGCCAATAAAGTATGGCGCGGTGTTCTTGTTAACCAGCGTAAAAACGGTTCTCTGTATAACGAAGAAATGACGATTACGCCCCTGGCAAATAAACAAGGTAGGATTGAACATTTTATAGCAGTAAAGCAAGAGATAACTGAACGCAAGAAAGCGGAAAAGGTACTCCAGGCTGCCGAGCAACGATTCAGGGATTTGGTCAATTCCACCGATGGAATTGTATGGGAGGCAGACGCTGTCACTTTTAACTTTACTTTCATTAGCCAGCAGGCAGAACGGTTGCTGGGCTATTCTACCGAGGATTGGCAGAAACCAAACTTCTGGGTGGAACACTTGCATCCGGACGACAAGGACTGGGCACCTGAATATTGCGCCTCCTGTACAGGACGACTGGAATCACATGACTTTGAGTATCGATTAATCGCTAAGGATGGTCGTGTCGTTTGGTTACGCGATATCGTTACCGTGGTGGTTGAAAATAATGCACCGCGTTGGTTACGCGGTATTATGGTGGATATCACCGAGCACAAGGCAGCAGAGGAAGAAATCAAGAATCTGGCTTTTTACGATTCGCTCACCCAGCTGCCCAATCGACGACTTCTCCTTGATCGACTCAAACATGCATTAACTTCAAGCACACGTAATAGAAAAAAAAGTGCATTGTTATATATTGATTTGGATAATTTCAAGACCCTTAACGATACGCTCGGTCATGACATTGGTGACCTGCTGTTGCAACAAGTTGCGCAACGCTTGGTGTCTCACGTGCGCGAAGATGACACCGTGGCTCGTTTGGGTGGGGACGAGTTTGTGGTGATGCTAGAAGGTTTGAGTGAACATGCCCTTGAAGCAGCAACTCAGACTGAAGCTATAGGCAATAAAATTCTCACTGCTTTAAATCAGCCTTACCAACTTGCCATGCACATATGCCATAGTGCTTCCAGCATCGGCGCCATTCTCATCAATGGTCATCAGCAGGTGGCAGAAGATCTGCTTAAGCAAGCAGACATTGCCATGTATCAGGCTAAGAAATCCGGGCGCAACACTCTATGCTTCTTCGACCCAAAGATGCAAGATATTATCAATGCCCGCGCAACCCTAGAAGGTGAATTGCGCATAGCACTTGAGAACAAGCAATTCCAGTTGTATTACCAAATTCAGGTTGACAATTTGTGTCGCCCGTTAGGAGCAGAAGCATTGATTCGTTGGCAACATCCTGAACGTGGTTTGGTGTCCCCTGTGCAGTTCATTCCACTGGCAGAAGAAACAGGGCTGATATTACCCATGGGACAATGGGTTCTGGAGACGGCTTGCGCTCAGCTAAAGGAGTGGCAGCAAGATGTATTCACGCGAGATCTTGTTTTGTCGGTGAATGTAAGTGCCAAACAATTCCGCCAAGCTGACTTTGTGACGCAAGTACAAGCTGCTGTGCAACGGCATGCCATCAACCCGGAGTTGCTCGAGCTGGAACTGACTGAAAGTATGTTGTTGGAAAGTATTGAAGATACCATCGCAACAATGAATGCATTAAAAGAAATTAATATCAAGTTCTCATTGGATGATTTCGGTACAGGCTATTCCTCCTTGCAGTACCTTAAACGTTTACCGCTTAATCAACTCAAGATTGATCAATCGTTCATACGTGATATTGTTGCCAATAGTAACGATAAATCAATTGTGCATACCATCATCGTCATGACACAGAGTTTGAACTTGGATGTCATAGCTGAAGGCGTGGAGACTGAAGATCAACGACTGCTCCTTCTGAACTCAGGCTGCAACGCTTATCAGGGAAATCTGTTTGGCAAGCCGGTACCGATTGAACAATTTGAAACGTTACTGAAGCTGAAAGACAATCAAAATCCAGGAAATCGCTGAGACTGCACCATCGATTTAAACCGGCGCATACCTCGCTCTCTTATTCGAGTTTGCTGGAGTGACAGTTCGGCACGATTATTGCCGTATTTATAAGCATAAGTTACTGAATTATAACTGATTAAATATAAATTTCATCACTACTGTCCCGTTAACTTTCACACCAAGTCCATCTGGCAATTGTTAGCATT
>CAXBGL010000199.1:0-3708 GCA_963975255.1 uncultured Nitrosomonas sp.
TTCTAAAGACTAATTAGATCCCCGTGGCAAGACCACGGGGAATCACAAGTTTAAATAGAGAATCCACAACGACATATCATGGGGGATCTTCACATCTATGAGCACTATTATTGAGTGTCCACGCATTCAAGATTATTGTGTGGCTCTCAACATCCAGGCGGTCTTTTCATGAATACGCATGCGGTCAGAAATTAAGGCAACTGATGATTCATCCTGAGCACTTTGCGCAAGTTCTAAAACTTTCCGACAGGTTTTTACGACTTGTTCATGACTGTGGGTAAGAATTTCAACCATTTCGTTTGTAGCGGGTACACCTTCTACTTCGTTAATACTACTTAAATTAGAAAAAGCTTTGTAAGTACCTGGCGCAGCAACATCCAGTGTGCGAATACGTTCAGCGATATCATCAACTGCTACTGCCAACTCAGTATAGTGTTCTTCAAACATCAAATGTAGCTCACGAAATTGGGGGCCAGTTACATTCCAATGAAAATTATGTGTTTGCAGGTAAAGGGTATAGGAGTCTGCCAGCAAGCATTTCAAGCCTTCAGCAACCGTGGTTCTATCCTTCTCATTAATACCAATATCTATTATGCTCATTTTAATTACTCCTTTTGGGTTGTCACATACGAAATCAACACAATACTTACCTTCGGAAACTGCACTATTGAATGCATGCGTGCAGAATCCGAACATGAGTGTATTTTAACTTATCTCATCAAGAGAAATTCCCAAGGCTGTAGCCACACCTTTACCATAGTCGGGATCAGCCTTGAGACAATTACCTATGTGGCGATTTTGAATTTCAATGGATGCACCACCAACCGAGCGTGCTGTATTTTCAAACAATAGCTGCTGCTGTTGTGAGCTCATTTTACGAAATAAGTTGCCTGGCTGGGAGTAATAATCATCATCTTCTCGATGATTCCAATGATCCGCAGCACCCGTGGCCGCTAGAGGCGGCTCTTTAAAATCGAGCTGCTCTTGCCATTCCCTATGGCTATTGGGTTCATAACCTTTGGTACTCCCAAAGTTACCATCCACACGCATTGCACCGTCACGATGATAACCGTGCACAGGGCAGCGCGGGGCATTAACCGGGATTTGATGATGATTCACACCCAGCCGATAACGTTGTGCATCACCATAAGAAAATAAGCGCCCCTGTAGCATTTTGTCAGGAGAAAAGCCAATACCCGGTACAACATTAGCTGGGTTAAAGGCAGATTGTTCCACTTCTGCAAAATAATTTTCTGGATTGCGATTCAGTTCCAACACCCCTACATCAATCAATGGATAATCACCGTGTGGCCATACCTTGGTCAGATCAAAGGGATTAATTGAATAGGTATCCGCTTCTTTTTCCGGCATCACTTGTATTTTTAATTCCCAGCGTGGGAAATCCCCGTTTTCAATACTTTCATACAAGTCTCTTTGTGCACTTTCACGGTCATTACCAATGAGTTCGGCAGATTCTGCATCCGTTAAGTTTTGAATACCTTGCATACATTTAAAATGAAATTTCACCCAAAAACGTTTGTTCTGAGCATTGATCAAGCTGAAGGTATGGCTGCCAAAACCATGCATATGACGATATGTGTGCGGAATGCCACGGTCACTCATGACAATCGTAATCTGATGCAATGCTTCGGGCAGTAAGGTCCAAAAATCCCAATTATTGTTGGCATTGCGTAGATTTGTCCGCGGATCACGCTTAACCGCATGGTTTAAATCTGGAAATTTAAGTGGGTCACGCAAGAAAAAGACAGGTGTATTGTTACCCACCAGATCCCAATTACCTTCTTCTGTGTTAAATTTTACCGCAAAGCCACGGATATCAAGCTCCGCATCGGCTGCACCACGCTCTCCCGCTACAGTAGAGAAACGTATAAATAAATCTGTTTTTTTGCCAACCTCAGAGAAAATCTTAGCCTTGGTGTATTTGCTTATATCATGCTTCACTGTAAAAGTTCCATAAGCACCCGAGCCTTTAGCGTGCATGCGACGCTCAGGAATAACTTCGCGATCGAAATGAGCCAGCTTTTCCAAGAACCATACGTCTTGAAGAAGCATGGGGCCACGATTACCTGCCGTCATAACATTCTGATTATCGACAACAGGTGCGCCGCTTACTGTCGTGATGGTCGTTTTCTTTTTCATTTGACTAACTCCTTTAAATGTTACCAATTGTTGCAATCTTCTGGGTCACAGCTACAACCATACAGACTGGCATATGATTGGTAAAACGAGTATTATCGAATATTAAGATCGATAAAAACGATTGACAATGACACCCTCATTTAAACAACTTAAATATATTATTGCTGTCGCCGAGCATCGTCATTTCGGCAATGCTGCTGCTGCCTGCTTTGTTACACAATCAACGCTCAGTGCAGGAATTCAAGATCTAGAGGAAATATTGAATGTGCAGGTTTTTGAACGCACGAATAAACAGGTACTCATTACTGAAAAAGGACAAGCCATTGTTCTACATGCTAAAAGGGTGTCACAAGAAATAGACAATCTGATTAATGCCGCAGCAGCAAATTCAAAACCCCTTACAGGAAAAATTACACTGGGTGTCATTCCCACTGTCGGGCCTTTTTTACTACCCGCAATACTTGCCAAACTGCGCAAATCTTTTCCAGAACTCAAGGTTTTCCTGCGCGAAAGCCAAACTGCCGCACTATTGGAGGATCTCAATACAGGCAGGATTGACGCGGCATTGATTGCCCTACCCTACCCAACGAATGACTTGAAGACAGTTGAGCTTTTTGATGACTGCTTCCACTTGGCCTGCCTCCCCAACCATCTATTAACAAAGCATAAGCAGCTTAAAATTGAGCATTTAGCAACGCAGCCCCTGCTATTACTTGAAGAAGGCCATTGTTTGCGCCAGCACGCACTTTCTGCATGCAAGTTAAAGGGCGCACATTATGGTGTTCCTTACCAAGCAACAAGCTTATCCACGCTTATCCAGATGGTTGCTAATGGCATTGGCATTACCTTAATACCTGAAATGGGCATTAAATCGGGACTACTGGCTAAGACGGGTATAGTTGCTTGTTCATTTGACGACAATAATGTGAAACGAATTATTGGCATGGTCTGGCGCCCCACTAGTAGCAAACAAAGTGGCCTCGAATTATTGGCGGATTTTATTAAGAAGTTTCATTAAATCTGAGATCCTTCTGTTTTATTTGCATATGTTTTGACAAATCATCACGTAACAGTTACGCGCCGAAATAAGGATAACCGTATATGCTCGCCAGAAAACCCACACAGAAATTAATTAAGCCCAGTGATGCGGGTGCCTGGGTGTCATGCGTTCGCCGTGTATGGCTGGACAAACATCAGAATGAAGGAATTCAAATTGAGAAAAGTGATTTTGACCAGCTTTTAGTCGAAATTGGACTGGCACATGAAGCCGCAGTACTGACGCAATTACAACAACAATATGATGCTGTACACGAAGCCCATTCGGTTGAACAAACCCATGCATTCATGCAACAAGGCGTATCGGTAATATACCAAGGACGATTACTGAATGAGCAGGAAGGCTTTATTGGTTATCCTGATTTCCTTATTCGTCATGAAAGCGGTCAATACCAAGCAGCCGATGCCAAGCTGGCACATAGTGCCAACAAAAAAAGCAATAAACAACCCCGTGGCAAGACCACGGGGTATTAAAAAAGTGTAAGTTGACGC
>CAXBGL010000200.1:0-3702 GCA_963975255.1 uncultured Nitrosomonas sp.
CGTCAACTTACACTTTTTTAATACCCCGTGGTCTTGCCACGGGGTTGTTTATTTGGCATATGCTTTTCGACATAATATCGCAATGCAATGATAGGTTTTCTTGTATTGCTGTCCGTTCCATTTCGTATAACGAGATAGTAAGTTTCTTTTTTTTATAAACTGCTTTTTAACGGATAATCCTGTCATGACGGTTTTGGGCTTTCCCTTGTCAATTGTTGTGGCACCGCTATTATCATTTGTCGTGACATTCTTCTCGGTTTTGTGGTTGATAAAAGGTAAGGTTCCTAGGGTATTAGATTATCCTAATTCACGATCTCTCCATACAATACCGGTTCCACGTATTGGTGGTATTGGTTTGATGCTTGGGGTATTGGTCGCATGGGTATTGTTTTCGGATGCTTTGCCTATATCAGTATGGATCGGTGTTAGCTTGCTTGTACTAATATCATTGGTTGATGATATTTTAGGGCTGCCAGTTTGGTGCAGGTTACTCATACATAGTATGGTTGCAATTGGATTTTCCGCATTGCTTTTATTTGATTCTTTTGGTTGGGTGGTTATGTTTTTAGTCTCAGTCGTAATTATCTGGATGTCTAATCTTTATAATTTCATGGATGGTTCAGATGGACTGGCGGGTGGAATGGCATTAATTGGGTTTGGTTATTACGGCTTGTTAGCATCATTCGCTGGCCAATACGAATTTGCCATGATAAATTTTTCAATCACTGCTGCAGCATTGGCTTTCTTACTACATAATTTTTATCCTGCACGTATTTTCATGGGGGATGTGGGTGCCATTCCACTGGGATTCTTAGCGGCAGTGCTGGGCGTTTTAGGGTGGGTTGATGGTTTGTGGTCATTTTGGTTGCCAGTAATGATATTCTCACCATTTATTGTAGATGCCACGGTTACGATTATGAAACGTTGCTTGCGTGGTGAAAAAATATGGCAAGCACATTGTGAACATTATTACCAGCGTCTGGTGCGGAGTGGTTTTGGGCATCGTAATACAGCATTGCTGGCTTATGTATTGATGTTGGCGGTAGGTGCCAGCGCCATATGGGCAGTGCATCAAACGTTTACAGTACAATGCTGGGTTGGTGTGGCTTGGGTGTGTATTTATATGATTCTCATGGGTGTTTCTGACTGCTATCAGAGACGTCTTGCCAGTAGGAGATAGAATGTTCGCAAGAAAAATTGGTATTCCTACACTGATTGCGTTCGTTCACGATTTTGTTGCGGTGATGGCAGCTTGGTGGCTGGCATATTTATTTCGCTTTAACTTTGAAATCCCCCCCCTTTATTTGGCATCATTACTGAAGGTATTGCCTTGGGTTGTGCCCATTCATGCAGGTGTTTTCTTATGGTTTGGACTTTATCGAGGTTTGTGGCGTTATGCCAGCCTACCTGATCTGAAACGTATTTTTATGGCGGTAATACTCGGTGCAATGGTAGTGTCTTTTGTACTATGGATGCTTGGGTTGCTATATGGTGTGCCACGTTCAGTGGCTTTTCTCGCCCCGATGATGTTACTACTAATAATGGGGGGTAGTCGTTTTGTATATCGCGCCTGGAAGGAGCGTCGCCTGTATAGTTTGGATAATTATGAGGGTAAGTTGGTGCTGATACTTGGTGCGGGGAGTACAGCTGTAAGCCTTGTAAAAGATCTGGCGCGTAGTCGTGATTGGCACGTTGTTGGAATGCTAGATGATGATCCAAGAAAATTGGGGACCCACTTGCACGGTGTTCGTGTATTGGGGGTGATCAATGAGTTACCACAATGGGTACAGAAACTGAATGTGGGTCATGTCATTATTGCGATGCCGTCTGTTTCACATCGGATTCATCGTCACGCTTTGGAAATGTGTACAGAGATTGGAATAAAGGCTATGACCGTTCCTTCTTATGTTGATCTGATTAGTGGCAAAACAACCGTGTCACAAATTCGGGATATTGAGTTGGATGACTTATTAGGAAGAGCACCAGTCGTATTGGATAACGAAGGATTACATGATTTGTTATCAGAAAAAACTATTTTAATCACTGGAGCAGGTGGCTCAATTGGATCGGAATTATGTCGACAAATTAGCGCGTTTAAACCTGATCGACTTGTTTTTCTTGAGTTAAATGAATTTGCACTTTATAACATCCAGGAAGAGTTCTTATCGAGTTTTTCTGAAATAAAGATGTCATTTATTATTGGTGATATAAAAGATTCTGTACGACTGACACAACTTTTCTCAGAGTTTCATCCATCCGTAGTATTCCACGCCGCAGCTTATAAGCATGTGCCGTTGATGGAGAAAGAAAATGCTTGGCAGGCATTGTTAAATAATGTTATGGGCACCTATGTATTAGCTCGCACTGCAATCGATTTTGGCGTGGATAAATTTGTATTGATTTCTACTGATAAGGCAGTGAACCCAATAAACATTATGGGTGCCAGCAAACGCTTAGCAGAGATGGTCTGTCAAGCTTTGCAGCAAACTACCGATTGTTCCCAAGCGCGTAATGATAATAACTCTGCATCCCATACCTGTTTCGTGATGGTACGTTTTGGTAATGTACTGGGTAGCGCAGGTAGCGTGATTCCAAAATTTCGTGATCAAATTGCAAAGGGGGGGCCAATCACCGTGACTCATCCCGAAATGACACGTTATTTCATGTCTATTCCAGAAGCAGCCCAGTTAGTTCTGCAGGCTGGCTCTATGGGTGGAGAGAAGGGTGGCGGTGAAATTTTTGTTTTGGATATGGGGAATCCTGTCAAGATTGTCGACCTTGCTAACGATCTGATTCGTTTGTCTGGTTTGGGAGAGGAAGATATTCGTATTGTTTACAGTGGGTTGCGTCCTGGTGAAAAGCTACAAGAAGAGTTGCTGTCAGCCAATGAGAATACGTTGCCTACGCCGCACGCAAAATTACGCATTGCTCAAGCCCGCCAGGTTGATGAAAAATGGTTGGTTGCACTGATAGCATGGTTTAATGAGAATCCAGCTTTAAGTGATGATGCTGTAAAAAGTGAACTGGCAAAATGGGTGCCTGAGTATACCAGTAAGGAAATGGATCACTAATATCTATAGATCAGTCATTGGGTTTTGATATTTAATTTTTTTGGGTATCGAATTGAACACAGCCCGGCGTCAGAATTCTAGTAATTGGTGAAATATCAAGATTAGATTAAAGTGATAGCAATAATATTATGTATTTAATTGCAACATTCACAAGCTATTGTCCAGTAAATAGAGTCATGGCTAATTCTTGTGTTTGCTCCAATTTATCGGAAAGTTGTTGAAAAATAGAGTCCTGGGTAGATGGGGTTACGCCTAGTGTTTTCAGGCGGGTGTTTACGGTCGCATCATTACTCTGATGATATAAGGCTGACGCCATGGTTGCCGATGCACCTACTAACAATGCAGTTTCCCATGATTCTTCTTGATAGTTTTCATCAAGATGAGATTTCATTGCGACAATTAAAACTTTAGGTAACTTTAATTGCTCACCGAACCAACCACCTACTTCACAGTAGTTAGCTCCTGTACATTGTTGCAATGCTTTACTAACAGTTAATGCTGGTTTAGCTGAAACACTTTGTAATGCTTTGCTAGTTTCCCTAGGTAAATTTCCCGCAAGCCATAACAATCCAATATTTGAATCGGCCCGACTTTTCCGAAGACTTTTTAGTTTGAGTCAAGCTGCCTCAGC
>CAXBGL010000201.1:0-3685 GCA_963975255.1 uncultured Nitrosomonas sp.
TCATTACTCTATCCTCTCAAGAAATAGAGTCTCCTGTAAACCCGGGGGAATTCACATTTAGTTAATTGTATAGTTCTGCCCTGAAAGTATAGAACTTGTTGTTTTAACAATATGACAATATGAGTCTATCAAACCTGTCGGACAAATAAAATGGCCATAAATCGTGTTGAAATAAACACCTCAATACCAGTGTCGTTACTGTCTTTCCGAATCTCTAGGAATCCCGTTGTAACTAAACAACCACCGGTTTTAGTCGGTGGTTGTTTAGTTACAAATTCTGATATGGTCTTTTCTATAAGCGTATTAGATTATTTCATGCAGATACCAGCACAATCAGCATTACCCTGGGCAGGATCGCAATTGTCTGAAGGATCATCCACACACTTCATGCCATCTGGGCATGGGAAACCGGCAATCCCTCCACACATCTGTTTTGGTTCTTGATTACTGTACGCAGAACTTCCCTTAGGTGGATAATCAATACGTTTTCCATTCCCCGGTTTGGTGTGCTCTGTTGATCCCAATTTAACCGTATCACGAACTTTTCGTGGCTGAACTGCTTCAACGTCTATGGACTCGACCTCTCCGTCTGTATGCCGAGCGGTATACACACCGACAACATCCAATGGAACAGGACTTTTTACAACCAGAAACCCCTCCAGGAACGCGAAATCCACACAAATACCGTCGATGGGACAAAAGTAGCTCGCAATGTCAAAGCAATTTACGCCGACTGCTCCGTCAGGTTGGAGAACAGCCCCCTTGAATGGTGTAACATCAAAGGGGCCTGGGTCAGAACCAAACTGTGCTGCAAGCGCCACTTTGGCGGCGATAGTGATTTTTTTTGTTGGTAGCGTTGTGTATATTGACAATTGTACGATAGGTGCCTTTTACTAAGGTGCCATCTTGATGCGGTAGCAATAGTGAACAAGCGACTTTTGCGGCATATTGATACTCAATTTTAATTGTCTTCGTAGGTTTTACCATTTCCGCCTGAGATGTAGACACAATTTCCACAAAACCAAAACTACCTAATAGACTTGCAAGGATGGCAAGAATTTCGATCATGCATAGCTTTTTCATAATAATCACCTCCAATTCATTTGGACTAAATTAACTCATCACCGATTGCTTAATAGTTACAGACGAGTAAAAAATTATGGAAACCATCTAAAGCTATTTCTGTTAGCAATTATCATTAGTTAAACAGTATTTGGCTGTGGTTAATACCACAGAGCTCGATAAATACCGAAGCGACTTAAAAAATAACATCCAGGCAACCTGTTGCTTGGTTACGTGTCCGCATGTTTTTTTATATGCTATTTGGATTAAGTAAAGAGATGGCTCTGCCTTTGGAAAATAATTATGCATTGCTTTCATCCAGAATCATGGTGGTTGGATTTATTGTGGTTGTGACAATACGAAAATTTTCATCAAATCAAATGTTCTTTTAAAAGGCTTTATCCATAAATTAGTCATAACGACTTGTTAAATATGCATGGAATCATTCTGATTGTTTAATATTGCATCAATCGCAATGATGGTTAGTCAGGATATTCCAACAACTAATTCTTGCTATTTTGATGTAGAACAAGTTTTTGCTGAAATGAGATTCCCACAAATTATGTATTTGACAATTTAGATTAAATATGGGTATATGAACATTATTATGGCAGCCTATAAGCTTTAGTGTTGTTAGGAAACTCATGCGAAAGCGACATGACTCAGCTATTTGAAAACACTGGAAATCGTAATGTCAAATGATTCTTCTTTTTTTTACTACAATAGAATCGTAACGGTTTGTATTAATAATCTATTTATCAGAATATAGGAGCTAATGATGACAATCTCTAGAGTATTAAAAAGAACCATGCTGACAATAATCATATTATTGCTGATTGTGTTTGCTGTTATCTTTTTTGCTGCAAGAGCGTGGATATTACCCGATTATTCTAAGATAGGTGATATGAAAGATGAGGCCATTCTGGTCGGAAGAGATGCTGAAAGTTTCCCCGCAGCAGTGGATCCCTATTTTGCTGAGATGGATAAGGGTATTTTAAAATCTGGCAGTGCTGAGACTGACAATACACTGAATAAATGGGCGGCTGTATTAAAGCTAACTCCTGAGGAACTTCGTCAAAAGGCAATTAAAGGGCAAAATACTTGGTTGGTTTGGACCGGGGGCAATGATCGTTTCTGGGATGAGATGGCAAACAAGTATACTTTCGGTACCTATGATTTGTTAAAGATTTTATCTTCTCACTCTAGTCAAGGCTATGGTCGTGATACACGTTGGTCTTATCTGGGGCTTGTAAATGAGCCCTGTTTCGAAAAAGCAACGGAACCAGACGAATATGGTCTGTGGTTGGATAAGCAAATTATTGATGCAGCTAATGGTTGTCCTGAAGATCCTTTTGCCGATGCTGAAAAATATCCCGGGGTTAAGATAGGTGCTCGAGGTAAGAATATTCCAGTAGGTTCCTATTACGGTAAACCTTCAGGGATTGTTGGTTTACGTCTGTTTCCTAATCCTAATTTTGATGAAAAAGCGGCCGAAAAGTGGACGGCTGGCCAAGCAACTGGCAAGAATAAAAATGATGGTTATTACACAAACCCTGAATTTTATCAGGACCGCGAGTTAGTTAGACCGTACCGTGTTGGCATGTCTTGCGCCTTTTGTCATGTAGGCCCCAATCCAGTTAATCCACCAGCAGACCCGGAAAATCCCAAGTGGTCTGAGCTGAACTCAAATCCTGGCGCACAATATTTTTGGGTGAACCGTATATTCTTTTGGGACAACGAACCAAGAAATCCCAGAGACCCTTATATTCCAGCGAAACAAGAACATAATTTTATTTATCAGTTGTTTCATACCAACCCACCCGGGGCATTAGATACATCGCTCATCTCAACAGATTATATTAATAATCCGCGCACTATGAATGCGGTTTACAGCTTGGGTTCGCGACTGCACCCAACGTTACGATGGGGAGCTGAACAATTAACCGGTGGTGAGTTGGATAACAAGCAGTTTAATGATTACCCACAAACCAAAGAATTGGGCTCCTTTTGGGATGAATCGACAGGAAGTATTAAAACAGCACGAGTACTGAAAGATGGATCAGATTCGGTCGGCGTAATAGGTGCGCTTAATCGAGTTTATCTTAATATAGGTTTATTTAGTGAGGAATGGTTAACGCATTTTTATCCAGTTATTGGGACACAGAAAATTACGCCAATTAAGATAGCTGATGCACAAAAGAACTCCAGTTATTGGAACGCGACAGAAAATCAAACAGCAGATATGGCTATTTTCTTTATAGTCAGTGCATCGCCAGATGATTTAAAAGATGCGCCTGAAGGTAAACGTTACTTAACCGAGAGTCAAAGTGCACTTGATCGTGGCAAGGTGGTATTTGCAGATAATTGTGCTGCTTGTCATTCAAGTAAAATTCCTGATTCACCGCCGGCATCTGGTATTGATACGGACAATTGTGCTGGGGGTGGTAATGGCGCTAATTATCGTGAATGTTGGGATAAATATTGGGAATGGACTAAAACTGACGATTTTAAGACAAAGATGAAAGAAATTGTTTTTTCTACTGAACGTGAAACCGGTTGTTCCGAGGATAAAGATCCCTTTTTATGTGACAACTTTCTTTCTACAGAAAGACGCGTCCCTGTC
>CAXBGL010000202.1:0-3677 GCA_963975255.1 uncultured Nitrosomonas sp.
TATCTGGTTCACCGTACAGCGTTCGGGCAAAGCCGGTTTTATTGGAAAATTGGCTACTGATTCGGGTGAAGTGCAAATCGTTGAGGTACCAGGGAACCACATGCGTCCTTATGGACTGGTGGTCGATAATCAGGATCGTCCCTGGATTGCCTTTATGGGCAGCAACGCGATTGGCACAATTGATCCAGATTCAATGCAATTGGAAATCATCTCCACTCCACGCGAAGAAAGCATTATTCGCAGGATCGGACTGACGTCCGATAACCGGGTCTGGTGGGTAGATGCAGGTATGGGCTATCTCGGTGTTTATAATCCGCAGGATAAATCCATGCAGCAATGGCAGACCCCGGGTGGTGAAGCCGCCGGATTATATGCCATGGCTGTCGATAGTCAGGATCGTATATGGTATGTCGAAACAGGGCTGCAGCCAAATCGTTTTATCGGTTTTGATAGCAAAAAAGAACAATTTATTGCAATAGATGAAGTACCATCTGGTGGATTAACAGTCAGAAATATGGTGTTCGATGATGGTACCAACGCCTTATGGTTTGGCACTGACGCCAATACCATTGGCCGAGCAGTAGTTCCAGACTAAAGCTGAAATGCATTACTACCAAGACCTAAGACCATTTCAATATCAAAACTTAATACTTTAATTCGATAAAAAGTAAGGAACCAACGTGCCTCGTCCAGTGATTCAGCTTTTGCTATTTGCAGGCCTAATGATAATGTTAGCTTTGTCCTGGCGCTACTTAATTGAGAGCGGTTTTATCACCACTTCAAGAATCGAAAAGCTATTAACTCATGTAGCCCAAATCAAACACGTCCCTTGGTTATTTCCAGCCATTCTTCTAAGTTATTTATTACTACTGACGGTCATGTTCCCGTTAACCATACTGGTCGTTGTGACTGGTTTTTTGTTCAGTCCTTGGTGGGCGATTTTTTACGCAACAGTAGCGACTTTATGTTCCTCTGCATTGAGTTATTGGATTGGTCATGTGCTAGGACGCAGCACCATTGAAAAACATAGCAGCCATTACCTGCGTGTTGTAAGTCGGTTTATGCAGGAAAATAGTGTTCATAGCATGGTGGTTATTAATTTACTACCTATCGCACCGTTTACCATGACTAATATGATGGCTGGAGCATTCCAGCTAAAATTTTCTCGCTATATGATTGGTTCTGCGATTGGCATCATCCCTGGTCTCATAGTAGTCACCCTTCTGGGGGGACAATTAAATAAAATTGTTTCGGCTACCGATAACCAACAATTTTGGGGCGAACTTGTAATTGCTGTGACCTTAATTAGTGTGTTGATGGCAATTATTCGTTGGGTAAAGAAAAAAGAACATGTTGATGATTAGTGTCGTTCTTGCTGGGCATGCGTAGCTAAAATTTCGCTGTAAAACAAATCGATTTTTTCAGCATATTCGCCGATATCGTGTTGTTTGGCGAAAATGATCGCATTGTGAGAAAACTGTTCACGCAGAGCTGTATCCCTAATTAAATCTGCAAGTTTCTTAGTCCATACCTCCACATCATCCAATGTTTTATACCCGGTTTTACCATGTTCAATCACATCATCAATACCACTGGAACGAATCGCTACAACCGGTAACCCTGCCGACATGGCTTCCAATATAACCATTCCCTGGGTTTCAGATTTTGATGCGAACACAAAAATATCCGCCATCTGATAGTAAGCAGGAATATTATCAGGATTAATTTCACCTATAAGTTGCACTTTTCCTGACAAGGCTTTGTGTACAATACGATTTTCTAGATACTCTCGATCATCACCTTCTCCAACCAGGATCAATTTGACCTCTTGCTGAATAAATCTTGGTAAGGTTTCCAGTGCATCCAGTAAAAATTTGATATTTTTTTCCCTGCCCAACCTTGACACACTGAGGAGGACAATATCATCGTGCTGTAATCCCAGATTTTTTCGCAAACTCTCAGAACCGATAGCATGTGGTTGATTAAATCTGTCAAAATCCACTCCAGTAGGCTGGACACATATCCTTGATTTCACTCCAATCAGACGTAAATATTCTTCTGTAGAAAAGGTGGGTACAATTACCCCGTCACAACGATTGCAGAAACGTCTGATCATGGCATGGGAGATAACATTTCGGAAAAACACCCCTGGCAAAGGCACATAATGGGCGTACATTTCCAAACGAGTGTGATAAGTGTAGACAGTAGGTAAATTGTGTCGCTTTGCCAACCAATGCCCCACCGATCCCAGCCAGAATGGGTGATGCAAATGCACCAGATCTGGTTTAAATTCTCTAAAACGCTTGCGAATAGAAAACTGTAAAGGATTCGTTAAACGAAATTCACGCTTATGACCGAATGCTAGAAGGGTTTTAACACGTTCACATTCAGGCTGTAATTCAGTAACTGCCTCATAATCCGGGGCAAAAACCTGCACCGTGTGATGCAGCATTGTCAAACCGCGAGCCAGACGTTCGATCGACATCGTGACTCCAGAAATAAACGGAAAATAGTTATTAGTAAACATGGCAATACGTTTTGGTTTATCGCGATAGGCACTGTCATCAATATTAAATTGGGTGTAGTAATCACGCTCTTGATAAATAAATTCGCGCAGTTTCAACCCAATCAACACCATCAGGCTTACTACAAACAAAAACCGACCAAAGCTTACATAAATAAATGTATAAATCGCCGACCAAACGCTGTCCAGCGTGTTAAGTATTGAATAGCTACTGATATCCAACCTTACTGGACTTATGCCAATCTCATCACCATTTACAGTCACTTGAACGTAATGATGAAAGCTGTCTTCATCATTTACTATCAAACCGCCTGCCCCCCCTGTTGTGACATAACGCACGCCATTTTTCAGCTGTTGATGAAACAGTGACAAATTGGCTGAAAACACCACATCAACTTTATGTCGCTCGAAATCGGTTAGCTTGTTTAGATGATTCCAGTTCCCGATCCAGCCAATCCAGCTGCCATTGCAAAGGTGAATTTCCGGTGTTATCAACAAATAAGAAATGATTTTCACCAGCAATAAATGAAAAGAAATGTGGCCCTAAATGTTTATAAAACCTGACATCACCAAAATCACTTTCCTCATTTTCTCCGTATGTAAGCAGCCAAGGAATATCCAGTTCATGTAGCAGTTTGAACAATGAACGATAATTTTCTTCTGCCCCACTACTGACGGCATTTCCGGCAGAAATTAGAAAGCGGTTATCAGAAGCATTGATCAAAGGAATGAGCTGTTTTTGAAAAATATGCGTCGAATTATTGATGTTCCCCACCACTGCAAAATTAAACTGCTCCTGTTGAGCAATAGTTTTAATTCTGCTGACTTGCTCGGAATGGAGCGATTTAAAGTCTGTTTCAGATAGATGCAAATAAAACTGATAGCCCACCAGCAGCAGAATCAAAGCCACATTGAGATAATAGATAATTCTTAATTTTGTGCGTCGCTGCATCTTTAGCTCAAACCTTCATGTAATACAGCTATCAAGGAAAATTTGTCTCGCTAAAGCAAAATGAGCAGTCAAAAATCTTATCTGTCCAACTCAAAACAGATTAGCGATGATAAGCCATGCCGTCAGACCAGTCAGAATAAACGAAAATAACGATAGCAACCCATCGCTGGCAATCAGTGCCAGACCAAATGCCACTATTGC
>CAXBGL010000203.1:0-3640 GCA_963975255.1 uncultured Nitrosomonas sp.
TGTATTTCTTCAGCCTGTTTGCGTGCAGTGATGTCTCGTATAATGCTGGTTACCAACAAACCCTGATTAGTCTCCAACGGACTTAAGCTTATTTCCACTGGAAATTCACTACCATCGCTACGCCTCCCATATAGTTCAAGGCCAGCTCCCATGGGACGAACAACTGGATTTGCAAGATAATTTTGCCGGTAACCAGGATGTATTGCACGAAATCGCTTGGGTACCAACTTTTCTATTGGTTGTCCAATCAATTCATTTTGAGTATAACCAAACCACTTTTCGGCCTGGGCGTTAGCCATGGTAATGTGTCCATCTTCATCTACGATGACAATGCCGTCCGGAGCTAATTCGAGCAGTCCGCGATAGCGTGTTTCACTGCTTCGTGCATCCGATTCGGCTTGCCGTCGGCGTATGTCATGATAGGTAATTATTCCACTCAATAGCGTAAGCAAAGGTGCCAACACCATGAATGCGATGATCAGATTGTGAACGTGTCCAATCGTGCTTGCATTAATGCCTGAAGGTGGAATATGAGCAACCACTATCCATTGTTCATTCCCTACAAAATTTTCTGGTTCTTTCGACGCTATTTTAGATGTGGTCGGAGTTATTCGAGTAAAGGCAAACAATCCTTTCTCGTCCAACCACTGGCTAATCTGAGGACCATGCAGCATAGACAGCCAGATGTCTTCTCCATATTCATGATCGAAACGCATCTCTTGACGATCCGGATACATAAATCCCCATTCCATGTCCGGGTGTGGACCAAGTAACCAATAGCCTTTTTTGTTGAGGAGCCATAGACTACCAGAGCTCTTATTCGCGATCACGCGCAGACGATCGAGCAAACGTTGGCCCCGGTAATTAAGCACGATGAGACCGCGTCTTTGACCCTTTCTGTCGAATACCGGAGTGCTGATACGAATCGTCGGTTTGATTGGTTGTTCTATGGCACCGCGTTCAATATTAAGATCGAATGGTGACATAAAGACGCCTTTTTCATCCAGAGCAAGTATATTTTTTACATAGTAACGATCATTTTTTGTTTGGAGCTCTCTTCCTGTAACAACTTCAGGTTGCCCCTCATTCCAGTCGACACGAACCACTTCCTGCCCGTGGTCATCCAAGAAACGAACTTGATCATAAAGATGCCGGTGTCGGGAAAATGCCAGAAAATCGGTGTTGAGATGTGATCGAATTACAGAGTCTCCAGTATCTAGCCATTGCTGTAGTGACGAATTTTCAGCAAGATACAATGCGTCGCCATGTAGTACACTAAATACAACATCGACAGCCTGGCTCGCAAGCTGTATCGATTGCTGTTCGTTGACTTGCATTATCATCAGGGCTGTAGTCACATGAGTACGATAAAGATACCATAGCACTGCAACTAAAATTAAAACTAATGGCACAAGTAAACGTAAGAAACGGAACGTAAATTGCCAAGTCAGTGTGCTACTGAAATTCGATGTCATAGATACCCAATCAACCCAATACCATTTACAAGCAATACAATTAAAGACCAGAAACTATAGTAATTTTTGTTCCTAGGGATTGACAGGTACTCCCGCAGCAACAAAGGGAGCGACATCACACGTTGGGGGTGAAGCCATGAACGATTGCAATTGCAGCAATCTGACCGTCTGCTTAGGAGATGAGGCAGCCACTGTTTATCGCTCGACTGATTAAGAATAAATTCTAACAAAGGTAGGTAACGCGTCATCTTGTCTTATATAATTTATATAACAAAGAGTTATAAATATATCGTGCCTTCTTATTTTTCATCTATTTTACGTGACAAGTTTTGAGGATCGTAATACCAATTGGATCTCAGAGTTTTTTCCTCAAGGATTCATAATACTATTCGTAAGTTATGACAGAATCATTTGTCGTCGAACAACAAAAAACTGTACCTCTCTGGCAGTGGCTTATCCGCTTCAAGAAGCTTGATAATGTCGCGCTTCTTGTTATCCGTTAATTTCATTCGTTAGCCATTCCCATTAAGCTGTATTCTAAAATTTACTTAGTTTATCAGCGATTAGCATCCACCCTATTGGCATCAGACATAGAACTAATGCCTCGGCTCAAAGATTTCTTTCCATCTTCATGATGATGTAATGCGATGAATCTCTTTCTCACCCATTGTATCTTTGTAGTGAATAAATCTTATTATGTCTTCATAGGAAACATTCAAACCTGATAGTGACTCAAGTTTTGCAATTCTATTTTTAAGAAATGCCATATTTTGTTCCTTGTTAGTTCAGGCTTATCACTTTAAACAAATTCAACAACCAGTACCTTCCTGTCTTGTGCTTCGGCTTCATCCATCTCGCGTAACTGTTCTGGTGTCCAGCCATTCATCGGTTTGTACATTACTAATATTGATACATTTCTGTTAATAGATTGCTCTAGTCTTAACAACCTACTTTTTATGTTCATTAGCTTCCTCCAGCACGGTTAAACGTTTTTCCAGTTCATCAAACTCTTTGATCTTAGCCAATGCTCCTAGTCTCAATATTGCACGAGACAAGGTGGAAATTTCCTTGTAATCCTTTATAATTCAGTTATATACACTGCGTAAAGGAAAGGGATTACCAGTAACAAAGTGTACCCAAGAATCATTTAATTTTCCAGATGTAAAGAAACGTTCTGTTGAAGTAAATTTCCAGGGAGGCGATATCACATCAGATGGTGGTGTGGTGTTATTACGACAGATAGATAAACGACTTGGTTTGAGTGAAGCTATTTCGAGGGCATTGAGAGACTTGCGTCGCATGCCTACTTCTTCATGTGAGCTAGCCCTGGAGTGTGCCATTATGCGCTTCGGGGCTTTTATGTACTTAATATTTGATTTAATCGTACTATAAGCGAAGGATAAATGTTATCACCTGGCATCGCTTTTAAAATAGGCGATACCTTAAAAAATAGTTCGTCTTCTTCCAGTTCCAAATACTCGGTAGCAGCCTCTGTATAAATCATGAATAGCATTTGCTGCACTTTAATCAATTGTTCAGCAGTAATTTTAACGTCATGATCTTTTAGCACAGAACCTAACCAACCAACCTGATCAAACCATATCTCAGGCATAACATCAGTTAAAACCTCGCGTTCAAAATCGTTGCTTGGTAAGTCTGGTATAAAATCGTCAACTTCTACAGGTTTATGTTTAATCCCAGGATTTCGATCAATACGCCAGCCTTTTGTTTGTGTCACGTCTAGGTTCTGTTTACGCCACTCGATAGCTGCCTCAATGCCTTCATTCGTGGGCATGTCTCGTTTTTCGAGTCGATAGACCATTGTTCTGGAAAGATCCAAATTCTTGGCTAGTTGTGTTTTGTTCATAGTGTTTACCTGTTAACTGTTAACCCATTTATATAGTGCTGCACTAGAAAAAGTACGGGGTGTTCATTCCCCGCAATCACGAAACTCCTGGAAGTACCTTGGCTTTTCTGTTCTGGTATTTTAAGTTTTTTGGTTACATTTATGAGAGGAAAAGTAATAGGTGGTACTGAGAAACTAGGGCTGTAAACATTTTTGCCCCCACACCCCCTGTCCTTATTTCGCGGGCGGGAATAAATGGGCATTAAGCGCTACTTATTATCCGACCCTCAGAGAATGCCTAAACCCCGTCATTAGATTC
>CAXBGL010000204.1:0-3621 GCA_963975255.1 uncultured Nitrosomonas sp.
CTTTGAACTTGTGATTCCCCGTGGTCTTGCCACGGGGATCTAATTAGTCTTTAGAATGTTGGAATGCGAAATGTTGTAGAGAAGGCGAGCCACTGTGCGTGGCAGATACACTATCATATTGTATTTCCTGTGAAATACAGGCGAGGCTTATTAGATGATTCGGTTGTAAATATCATCCTGAGTACTGCGACAGGGATAGAAGAGCGATATGATATGGAGTTTGAACAGCTTGGTTGCGACAAAGACCATGTGCATTTACTTTGTACGGCTCATCCGAAAATTGCACCGGGTCAGATTGTAAGGGTGTTCAAAAGCATTACGGCACGGGAATTGTTTAAGAGGAAGCCGGATTTGAAACGAGACCTGTGGGGCGGTGAGTTTTGGGCGGATGGTTATTATGTTGCAACTGTTGGGGAAAGAGCTGATTGGGGTGTGGTTGAGCGATATGTGAAGAACCAAGGCAAGTCAAAAGAAGAGCTGCGTCAACTTACACTTTTTTAATACCCCGTGGTCTTGCCACGGGGTTGTTTATTATTGTGTGCGTTTATTTCTCATGATTATGTCTCTCTATTTATCACATATCAGAGCTTAACAACTTGTCCAGTTTTACTGGTACCACTTCATCAAAGGGGAACAGATACCTGTTTTAATGATACGTGACCATCATGGCGAAACTGCTGACTATATACTGCATGATACAAGTGCAGAAAAATCGGAACAGTGCTTACGCCCTTGTTAAATAAGGATCTTATGCTGTGCACTGATATAATGCCTGCATACAAACAGTTTTCCTGACATGTAAATCGTTCATCGTTTATCGTTTAGTTAATATTGCCGCAGGACAACGGGTTATCAACAACACCTATCAGATTCAGAATGCCTATGCCTATGCCTATGATAGATAGTCGACTCAAACAATGGATCGTAAAGTTTCATGGTATGGCAACTCGCTATCTCGAAGACTATCTGGGATAGCACAGAATAATTGACCACTTCAGCCGAGTCCTCACCTCAACTCTTTGTTTCCTATTATCTGTTTTTGGAGCAAGACAAATTCAATAATTAATTGTTGAATTTGTCTTTATTTTTTCTATATCATACACCTTATGAAAATTACGAAACATAGTACTAAAGTTAAGTTGACAGAAAACAGTGATCCTTCATCGCATATAATGTGTCTTTTCCTTGCTGCGATTTTCACATATTACAGCAGCAGCTATGGTGCAACATTGATAGATAGCGGCGTCAAAGTTTCAAATAAGTCGGATGCCGGTGACAGCAATGTAAAAATCGAGTCGAATTTAAATAATTGGGACGAAAGTGCAACTTGGCGTCAGTTCAATTCGGCCCTAGAGCTTGTTTGGATAAACGCTGGCGGCGACTGGGCTGATGCCAATGGCGAAGAGCAAGGGTCCCAACCTTTTGTCACTGTCAATATCGTTGATGACGACAAACCTGGGACAGTCGAAATAGATGTGCTGCCAGTGATTAATAAAACCAATGCAGCGGACTTTTTTATTCGTAGAGTGGGTGGCCAGAACTATGTGTTTAAAAGCCGCGAAGCTGGTGAAGGTGGGCCGACTCTAACGTTGAATGGCGACATGATCCTTACCCCTGTGGTCGATACAAATTTAAATAATACAACGGTTAGGGCACTTGGTGGTTTGGATCGACTTGCAACGCAAGGGCCGATTCTGATTCGTTTCGATTTGCCAAATAGCTTGAAAATAACTCAAGCGACGTTAAAACTAGAATCAACCGGTGCTGAATATGGTAACCAAACTTTACAATTTTACACCACCAACTCCAGCCTAAAAACAATCGCTCGTCCGTCATGGCTTAAAGTCGATCCAACGATTATTGTTAGCTTTGATGGAAACGATGTGCTTCGCAATGATTTGCCAATGACCGTAGAAAATGGAATCGCGACCTCGCAGCTAAGTTTCCCGAACCTTACCTGGATCAACTCAAACAAAGTTATTCCTAATCAAACAGAAGCATGCGCCACGATTTATGAAAAACTTGGAGCGGACTTTCAACCCGGCCAAGGCGGCAAACATCCTGGTTTCTCCAACACAGGTGACAGTTTACGTGGATCTGACGTGATCAATGGCATCACCTACCCAGACACTGGGTGGGGCGGCCGCTCGCCTGACGGGGTTCATTGGTCTGCTCGATCTGGATATGGAGGGTGGAATCAATCCCATGTTTCGTCGCATACATACTTCTACGCAATGGAACCACATAATGGATACGGCTGGATCGATCCCATTGGCTACCCATATCCTAAAGGCGAATGGATGGCGTACGTGCAGTGCATGAAACTCAATACTACAGATGGCATCATTGGCAACAAAGACGGCAAGCTTTACTACGAAATTGCAGGCATTGGTCCGGTCTATTCACGCGAAGATATTCGTTGGAGAGACTTGGATGCACCCGAAACAGAGATCCGTGAATTTTGGGTGAACTATTATTGCGGCGGTACCTCATGCGGTGACATCACCAACCGAGGCACCGTTAGTTTTTCGAAAGTAGTCATTACTAAAGGACTACCCAATATGGATGCAGTTAAGGCCGAAGTTGATCGATTAAATCAATAATTCCAATTGGGATTTTTTGCACTTAAGTTGGATTTTTCTCTCTCTCATTTTGAACTTGAAAGCAAGAATGGGAGGCCACACAATCCAATGAGATCAGACTAGAATGGCGCTGAGTTAAATGACCTCCGGCAAAGCCGGAGGCTTAGGATGCTCTTAAAATCTAGAGTTCAGTGTATTTTTTTGCACTGCCTTTTGATTTCGCAACCGGATAATTCAGGGCATTCTTTTCCATCTTCTCGAGTACAATTTGCTTTACATCAAAATCGTATTTTTCTGCCAGTAGAAAGGCAAACGTCAAAACATCGGCCAGCTCCTCCTTCACTTTATCCACATCTGCATGCTCAGAAGACTTCCACAGAAACGCTTCCAGCAGTTCACCCGCTTCAATATTCAGCGCCAGTGCAAGATCTTTTGCAATATGAAATTGCGCCCAATCTCGCTCATCGCGAAATTTAAGAAGTGTTTCGGTGATTACTTTAATATCGTTCACTTGAAAATCTCAAAAGCTTAAAAAATTATTTTCACCATGACGGGGTCTGAAGTACTTATAAAAGGCAACATTAACCATTAACTAGCCGATTCATAATTGTTTTACCGTATGGGCTACACTATCTTTTGCCTCGACACCGTTCGCCAAAGTATGATTCACCGACTTCTACTGTATCCAGCAAAGATGAATTAAGTTCACAGTATGGGCAATAACAGCGACGAACTTTGAAGCAAGTGGTATTTCCGGAGCCCTTTCAGAAAGTTTACTCTCTTTAGTAAACGATTAACTTTGTATAATCCAATTTTGACAAAGCAAAACCCTAACTCCTGACATGTGCATGGAAAAAACTTTGAAATTTTATGTGAAATAAACAGGCTAAAGATAACACTCAACACTAGACGACCAGTTATACCTATTAACGTTGTCAGTGGTTACTTGATGATCGGCCACTGCAATAAAATATTCATAATAATGCACTACTGTCCCGTTAACTTTCACACCAAGTCCATCTGGCAATTGTTAGCATTT
>CAXBGL010000205.1:0-3580 GCA_963975255.1 uncultured Nitrosomonas sp.
GCAGGATTAGCCACTAAAAACAGATTTTGAGTTTTCACACAGTCTGGACCGATAATTTCCAGATTATCGACTGCCGAAATTTGATGTACGGTGTCCGATAAACTTTGAAATTCAGGTAAGAAAAATCGCCTGAAAAACTCTCCGTTTTTCTATTGGCAGATCAAACCACACTGCCACCAACCTATGAGGCAAGCTTGATCCAGTGATCGCGGTCTTTTGGTTATCGTCACATGAGAGCTTAACAACTTGTCTAGTTCTGCGTACCACTTCAATCAAAAGTGGCATCCATCGCCATCGCGTTCTGCAAGCCTGTTAGAAGGAAGGTGAAAATTATAATCTGTACTAAAAACAAACGCGTAAAATGCTTTATCATAACTCTAATTTGAAATGAAAAAGCGCAGTGAACTTTATTTACTTAACCAAGCCACCAACATTTTAATTTGGACATCATCAAGACGCGAATTAAAAGCGGGCATTTCACCTGATCGCCCCTGTGCAATACTCTCACGCACAGTATGCTTTGAACCACCGTATAGCCATATATTGTTTATCAGATTTGGTGCGCCCATTAGTGGATTTCCTTGACCTTCTGCGCCATGGCAGGCAATGCATAATTGGTTGTATTGCTCCTGTCCTGGATGGCTTGCTGTGTTATCTGTTCCCAGTCCCGTCAACACATAGTCACTCACTTTTTCCACACCTTCATCATTAAGCACTGCCTGCCAGCTCATCATCACAGCCTTGCGTCCATTACGAATCGACGCTTCAATTTGCTCTGGTGTATTACCCCATTGCCATTCATCATCCATTAAGCTGGGAAAAAGTGAAGCCTGCCCCTGTGCTTCGTAACCATGACAAGCCGCGCAATTTCTATTGAACAAATTCTCTGCTGCTTTCATAACTTCGGGCCTGTTCTGAAGCATCTCTATTGAAGATGCGGCAATTTCCTCATTAATATCTGAAAATTTGGTCGTAAATTTATCTCTGTTTTCTTGCAGCTCTCCTCCCTGAGACCAGCGAAATGCACCGCTGAATGAACCCAAACCAGGGTAAAGCATTAAGTACACCACACTAAATACCATCGCGCATAGAATTAGCCAAAACCACCACAATGGCGGTGGATTATTCCCTTCCTTTAAATCACCATCCCACACTGGCTCTTCATTTTCATGGACTTCTTCTTGAGGTAAAAAATAGACACTTAAAACTATCCAACCAAGTCCAACAAAACTGACCGAAGTTAGCAGAATAATCCAGCCACTCCAAAACTCATTGGGCATATCAGCCATTGTCTTGTTCATCCTCTAGCGGTATTTTGGCAGTATCATTAATCGTTTCATCGCTACTTTTGACAAACACCCAAACCACCAAAATAATCATAAACAACATCACCAGCATATCACCGACAAATATTAAATAAGGCATTAGTGATTCTCCTGATTTTCACTTTCCACAAATGAAGTGCCCAATACTTGCAAATATGCAATTAATACATCAAGCTCTGTCAAGCCTTCAAGTGATGCTGGTGCGGCTTCAATCTCTTCTGCGGAATAAGGATGCCCAAGCTTTGTGAGCACCGCCATTTTCTTCTGAATGTTGCCTGCGGCACTTGCAGGCGCTTTTGCCAACCAAGGATAAGCGGGCATAATAGAATCGTTCACCACACTGCGTGGATCAAGCAGATGCACACGATGCCAGATATCAGAATACTTGCCACCTACTCTGTGTAGATCTGGTCCGGTACGCTTGGAGCCCCACATGAATGGTCGATCATATACAAATTCTCCAGCGCGGGAATACGCACCATAGCGCTCCACTTCAGCCAACAGGGGTCTTATCTGCTGTGAATGACATACATGACAGCCTTCTCGCGCATAGATGTCGCGTCCCTGTAGTTCAACGGCACTATAAGGCACTGTGTTCTTACTTGCGGTCTGTAAAGACTCCTGAAATAAAACAGGCAATACCTGTACTAACCCCCCAATTGATGCAACAAGTAAAATACCAAAAATTAACAGCCCAGCATTCTCCTCCAGTTTTTTATGTAGTGAAATACCGTTCATGCTGCTGCCT
The DNA here is from genome assembly GCA_963975255.1 of uncultured Nitrosomonas sp. Taxonomy (GTDB): domain Bacteria; phylum Pseudomonadota; class Gammaproteobacteria; order Burkholderiales; family Nitrosomonadaceae; genus Nitrosomonas. The sequence goes on from CAXBGL010000205.1 coordinate 2,074, forward strand.
CACTAGCAGTTATTTCTGCGGGTGGACTGACTTTGACCGCTCGCTGTCCTTTAATGGTCATAAACAGATTGAAGGTCATTAATAGTGTTCCAGAAAAGAACACCAGACCGGCGATTAAACGTAAACCATAATAGGGAACCATGCTCGCCATAATATCATTGAAGCTATAGCTGAGTTGACCCAACTCATCTATGCTCAACCATAATAATCCCTGTGAAGCCCCTGCAGCCCACATTGCCAAGACATAAAGCATGGTGCCACTTAATGCCATCCAGAAATGAATGTTTGCAAGACGTAAACTATAAAGTTCACGCCCTACCAAGCGCGGCACTAGGAAATAGAATGTGCCGTAAGTAATCATGGCATTCCAACCCAACGCACCTGAGTGCACATGACCAATAGTCCAGTCAGTAAAATGGCTTACTACATTCACACTTCTTATTGCCATCATCGGACCTTCAAAAGTAGCCAGTCCGTAAAATGCTAACGACAACACAATAAACTTAAGTGCGGGATTATTGTGTAATTTCGCCGAAGATTTGCTCACTGTCATAATACCGTTGATCATCGTTGCCCAAGAAGGTGCCAACAAGATCAAACTCATAACCATCGCTAAGGACTGAACCCACTCGGGTATCGCGTTGAAATGCAGGTGATGCGGCCCAGCCCAAATATAGCTGTAAGTAAATGCCCAGAACGCCACCACGGACAATCGATAGCTCCAAATAGGTTGACCCGACAGCTTAGGCAAAAAGTAATACATCATGCCCAGAAAACCACCTGTCAACAAGAAGCCTACAGCATTATGCCCATACCACCATTGTACAACTGCATCCTGAGCACCCGCATAGAGTGAATATGACTTATCAATACTCACTGGGAGCGCTAAATTATTAACAATATGTAACATGGCAATCACAATAATCAGACCACCATAGAACCAGTTGGAAATATAAATTGGTTTTATTTTACGGCGCGCAATGGTGCCAAAAAATACGATACCAAAACAAACCCAAATAATGGTAATCGCAATATCAAAGGGCCACTCTAATTCTGCATATTCTTTCGTTGATGTCCAGCCAGCCAATAAAGACAACCCGCCCAGAAAAATGCAAAGCTGCCACGCATAACAACAAAACCACGCTAACTTAGGCATAAACAATGGCACATGGCTGGTGCGCTGTACACTATAAAAAGCCGTTGCCATTAAAGCAGATATACCGAAACCAAAAATAATTCCGTTAGTATGCAAAGGTCTTAAACGTCCAAAAGATAACCAAAACTGTCCAAAATCCAACTTTGGCCAAATTAGTTCTGCGGCCAGATATACACCCGCAGACATTGCAATAACTACCCAGATCAGGGAGAACTGAATCAACCGTGTTACGACATCGTCATAATAAAATTGTTGAGTATCTTCTTTCATTTATTATTATCACTCATATAACTTGTCCTTGAACTTGCGATTCCCCGTGGTCTTGCCACGGGGAGCATTATAGTTTGTGTT
>CAXBGL010000206.1:0-3571 GCA_963975255.1 uncultured Nitrosomonas sp.
TGACTAACTTGTTATACGTTAATCGATCCGACGGAGGCTTCCTACATAGTTTCACAGTCGGCTAGTCCGACTGTGACCGTGATCACGTCTCCCTGACCTGGTCCACCAAAGCTATGTGCCCCTGTTGGCTCGTCCAACGGCCATGGTGAGCAAATCACCTTTCACAAAGCAGTATAAAAGATCTGCATCCCACTCCTGCAGATGAACATCCCGAACTACGGAAGATGAAAAACAGGATCACCGGGGGGGGCAGCGTGATCTGCTATAAATCGTTCCCCATCAGCCGCAGGGCCTTAGCCCCGGTTGTCTTCCAGTCAAAGGAACCGCGACTGACTTTGAAAGACGAATAAAAAAGAAAAGGATGGCCCCGGATGCAGTCCGGGGTTGTCGCAGACAACAGGAAACCGTCAGGGCAGGCCAGGCAGACCAAGTATCACCAACGTACTGGTCTTAGCAATAAACAATAAACATTTTTTGGATTCGGACACCATTATTTTCTTCCAACATTCCCCAGTCACTTTTTATCAATAACAAAATGACCTTGTAACGGCAGATTCACAGTCAATAGCATTGTTATCAATGCCAATAGTGACAGAAATGAATGGAAAGCATCAGGAAGTTGAAATTCAAGACGAAGACGATTGAGTTCAGTAGAGACTGCCTTGAAGGTAATGTGTTATACTCATTGAGAAATCTTATTATTATTCGATTTTCCAGGATTTCCTGGTTCTGCATTTACTGCCAGAAGAATTTTCACCATATCTGTTTTTTTGTATTTACGCGCAAGATCGAGCGGGGTTGCACCATCACGATCTTTCAGGTTGGTTTTTGCGCCTTGTTTGAGCAGGAAATGAAGCATCGTTGTTTCTCCATGCTTTACTGCTAAGTGCATAGCGGTTTGTAAAACGGGTCTTTGATCAAAGGAGGGTGGACCGCAAGGAGGAAACATTGGTGATCCTGAAAGTGCGTCGATTGATGCACCATACTTCAAAAGAATTTTCATCGCTTTGAGTTGGTTATACTGTGCAGCAAGATGCAAGGGAGTCTCTTCATCGTAATTCAGAACTTCAGGATCAACCCCATTCTTCAACAGAAGTTCAAGAGCATTCGTTTTGTTGTGTAACGTGGCATAATGCAGTAAGGTCATACCGTTATATGATGAACCAATCGGATCAGTCGTGTTGGCTTTTGATCCTAAAAGTAACTCGATTGTTTTTGAGTGATCATTATTTACCGCATAATACAACGGGCGCATATCATTTGTTTTTGAATTGACGAGTGCGCCTGCATCAAGAAGTTGTCTCATAATTGTGGTTTGTCCGTTCCTTGCAGCAAATGCAAGAGCAGTCCCTCCCCTGTTTTTCAGTTTGAATGTATCCATCTCGTAAAGATTCAAGAACCGAGCAACAGTCCTTTCATCGCCTAAAGCTGCTGCTGCTTTCAAATCGACTCTTGAGCCATGTGCGATTAATATATGTGCAATATTCAGTTTGCCTTCCAACAGTGCTTCATGTAACGGGGTAAAACCATTTTGTTGGTAAGCATTTACGTTGGCTCCCCGTTTTAATAACAACTCGACTATCTTCAAATCGCTGGTTGCAGCGACATGTAATGCTGTTTGTCCGCGATAGTTGATCGCATCAACATCAAGGCCTCGTTTAATGAAGAGTTCTATGTGTTGAGTTGATTTTTTCTCCACTGCCAAATGTAAAAAAGATTTTTGCTGGTAACCACCACGATCGTGGCTGATAGAATACTGCACCAATTCAGGATGCTTATCAAGTTTTTCTTCAATTGCATCAAAATTATCGCTCAATAAGAATTTAGCAAAATTCCAATCTGAGTAGCCATCTTTGTTGAGGGAGTTCCTAAGTTTGGCGTTGCGGATTTTATTAAAGTGGTTGTGAATTGCGATTTCCATTCCGTGTGGAGAGAGCCAGCCATGGCGTTCTAACAACTCAGGACGTTTTTGGGATTCATCCTTGGATTTTATCACTAGTCTGTCGTTCGAGACAAATAGAGCAGTGTTCGGTCCGCCACCGAATAACTTCCAAGTGGAATTCTGCATGTTATCAACTAGAATTGTTGATTGGATACCCATCTTTGCTTGATAAGTTTTTGCTCTGACAATCCGATCTTGCAGTGTTGTTGGTTCGTTTACAAGTATCTTATCATGCACATTCCGGCGAGTTAGCCATTCGCGGTCACTGTAGGGCGATGGCGATCCCAGTGGATGCGCTTCTGTAGTGTAAATAATCACAACATTGATTTTATTCCCATATTTTTTTTGAATACGATCGACTGCAGGGCAATTATCGCGAGAGACCGGACAGGTGAGAGAAGACATGACCAATAACACCGGTTTGTCCTTCCATGTCTCCGATAGTAAAACGGGCTCGCCGTTAAGAGTATGCAGAGTATGCTTTGAACCTTCTTCGATGAGGGGGATATGTTTCAATTCGAAGGTAGGAATTTCACTCGGGCGACCTATCTCACCTCGGCTGAGTTCTATTTTTCTGGGGTTGTCCGTATTCTCAAATGCCATGACCGGGAGTAAGCATGATTCCAGGCCAAGCAAGAATGAAATCGAAAACGTTGTGACCTTCATCAAATATCTCTCGGAATAAAAAAGCTGACCGGAACCGTTGATCCTCTCCCCAAACTGAAACTGCCGCCGGTAGTTAAATCGCAGCCATTCCAACAGACACCAGCTTCCCACAACCAGATCCGCGAATCAAATCTTTTTCGTGTCGTTTCGTGCCTTTCGTGGTCGCAGAAATACCGGGCTGGTCACGCAATCGCCCCGAATGACACCTTAGTTGTACTCAACAGCACTCCCAATTTATTTGTCTTGCTGCGTTTTGATTTCCAGTTCGAGTTGGTGAATGCACTCTCTTAACACGACATTCCCCCTGTAAGCAGTCAGACTGCAACTCTCTCCCTGGGTTATGTGGATCTCACAAAACCTGTGATAGGGTTCCTCGTTTTCAGGATTTTTGATTCCCAGGCACATTAAAGCATAACGGACTTTCGACATCATCGGCACCCACATACCTTCTGCATAATAATCCCGCATGTCATCGTCTGGCTCTCCCAGCAGATACCTTGCGTACTTAGCCCCTTGTCGCAAGATGACATGATACGAATCAACATCCTGAATCTGTTTTACTACAAGTTTGTTTTGCGGATTGTCTACAAGGCGCATCATGATACCCCAGATAAATCAATAATGTCCGGAACCATTAATCTACTCCACCAAACGGAACCTCCGCCAGTAGTAAAGCCACAGCCATTCCGAGTGACACCAGTTTCCCGGAACCAGCTCCGCAAATCAAATCTTTTTCGTGTCGTTTCGTACCTTTCGTGGTCGCAGAAATACCGGGCTGGCACTGCTGTTCGTCCAGTAATAATGGTGAGCTGATCACCGTTCACATTTCTCGAAGCATTTTACATGATCTGCATACCACTCCTGCAGATGAACATCCCGAACAACGGTAGATGAAAATCAGAATCACCGGGGGGGCAGCGTGATCTGCTATAAATCGTTCCCCATCAGCCGCAGGGCCTTAGC
>CAXBGL010000207.1:0-3568 GCA_963975255.1 uncultured Nitrosomonas sp.
TGAGGCAGCTTGACTCAAACTAAAAAGTCTTCGGAAAAGTCGGGCCGATTCAATTTAGGGAATACGAAGTTCAACTGTGAAAGAAAAGTTTAACAGTGATGCAACTATTATATGTGATGATTAAAAATCGAGAAGTGACAACCTATGGCTGTTGAAAAGAGTTCAGACATTATTATACAGCGAGAATATGATTTTACCGTGTGTGATTTTGAAGAAATCAGGAAAATGATTTATAAACGTGCAGGCATCACTCTATCTGACAGTAAACAAGATATGGTTTATAGCCGCCTTGCTCGGCGGTTGCGCGTTAATAAGCTAAATAATTTCAAAGATTACTTGGGATTACTTGAGAATGAAAATGCGATCGAGTGGGAAACATTTGTAAATTCACTGACAACAAATTTGACTTCATTTTTCCGTGAGGCACATCATTTCCCGATTCTTGCAGATCACATTGAAAAAAATCGCAAGAATCAGCAAAAATTTCAGATTTGGTGTACTGCTGCTTCTACAGGCGAGGAGCCTTATTCACTAGCCATGACGATGGTGCAGACTTTTAATTCGTTTTCACCACCGGTACATATTCTAGCAACAGATATAGATACCAATGTACTTGCGACAGCACAGCAGGGTATTTATTCCATGGATCGAATGAAGAATGTGCCGCAAGATACGCTCAAACAGTTTTTCCTTAAAGGAAAAGGACCGCACTCAGGTTCGGCAAGAATACGACCGGAACTGAGAAGTTTGGTTACTTTTCGACAACTTAATTTGCAGGATAAAGCTTGGCCAATGCGTGGTCCTTTTGATGCTATTTTTTGTCGCAATGTAATGATTTATTTTGATAAACCGACACAATACAATATTTTACAAAAATTTGTGCCTTTGTTATCCCAAAATGGATTAATGTTCGCTGGGCACTCAGAAAGTTTTTATCATGCTACGGACTTATTCAAGTTACGCGAGAAAACTGTTTACGAGCACGCTAGTACAAAAGGTACAAAATGCCTAAGGTGATCAATGATCAGGTTGCAACCAATTTATATTTTGATAAACATTTTAATAAACCAGCCGTTAAATTGCTGCCAGGAGAGTACTTTGTTACCAACAAGGATATCTTATTGGTGACCGTGCTGGGTTCTTGTGTTGCGGCGTGTATTCGTGATTCTTACAGTGGTATCGGTGGGATGAATCATTTTATGTTGCCTGAAAGCGGCGGTAATGTAGTTATTCCTATGAGTACATCCGCACGCTATGGAATCTATGCAATGGAGATACTGATTAATCAATTGTTAAAATTGGGTGCACGACGATCAAATCTTGAAGCCAAGGTGTTTGGTGGCGGCAATGTATTAGCAGGATTCACCGGCACGCATGTAGGCCGACGTAATGCTGATTTCGTCTTAAATTATTTGGTAACTGAGAAAATTAGGGTAGTTGCCCAGGATCTGGTAGGTCTTTATCCACGAAAAGTCTATTTTTTTCCAGAAAATAATAAAGTAATGGTGAAAAAACTTAAGTTAACTCATAACAATACTATTTCCCAGCGCGAAGAAGATTACCGTGCTTCATTATGTAAACCTGAAGGTGGTGGTGAAGTGGAATTTTTTTCTTAACGTGGCTTTTGTCTAATTTAAATTGAGAATGTGACATGAAAAAAATCACAGTCTTGATTGTTGATGATTCCGCATTGATTCGCAAGTTATTGACGGAAATTATTAATAGTCAACCTGATATGGAAGCAATTGGTGCTGCATCGGATCCATTGGTTGCACGTGGGATGATTCGAGAAATGAATCCCGATGTATTAACGCTGGATGTGGAAATGCCCAAAATGGATGGGCTTGAATTTCTTGAGAAATTAATGCGGTTAAGACCCATGCCAGTGGTAATGGTCTCTACCTTAACGGAAATGGGCTCCGAAATAACATTTCGAGCATTAGAGCTGGGCGCAATAGATTTTATTGCTAAGCCTAAGATTGATATTGCAGTGGGTTTTAAACAGTATGGCAACGAAATTGCTGGGAAGATTCGTATTGCCATGGCAGCACGGCTTAAGAAATATGTGTCACAACCAGTAACTAAGTGTGTTTCAGCAGATGCAGTGTTGCCGGCAATCACTAATCGTGTCGTATCAACCGAAAAACTGATTATTGTAGGCGCCTCGACTGGAGGCACAGAAGTTATCAAAAATTTTCTGATTCAACTGCCGCCAGATTCGCCTGGTATTTTGATAACTCAGCATATGCCGGAGGCATTTACTAAATCATTTGCTTATCGTTTGAATAGTCTTTGTAGAATATCAGTAGTTGAAGCAAAAGGTGGCGAGCGTATATTGCCGGGGCATGCATTTTTAGCGCCAGGACATTCGCATTTATTACTCAAACGAAGTGGTGCAAATTACGTGACGGAATTAAATCAAGGGGAATTGGTAAACCGTCATCGTCCATCAGTAGATGTGTTGTTCCGTTCCGCAGCTAATTATGCAGGCAGTAATGCGATAGGTGTGATTCTTACGGGTATGGGTAAAGACGGTGCAGCAGGAATGCTGGAAATGCATCAAGCAGGTGCCTATAATCTAGCTCAAGATGAGGCAAGCTGTGTCGTGTTCGGTATGCCAAAAGAAGCAATCGCAATGGGCGGGGTGGATGAGGTTGTACCGATGGAGGATATGGCAAAAAGAGTTTTATTGAAACTGTCCAGCATGGGTAAGCAAGTTAATCGAGTATAGTCAATTATTATTCTCTCGCTGAGAAATTAAAATCAAATCAGAAGATGCGATGAATATGAAAAGAAATATTGTCTGCTTGGTTATGTGTTTAAGTGTCAGCTTATTGGTTGGTTGTGGTTCTCTGCAAGAACAGAAAACAGTTGGTTTTTCTCAGGAATCTATCCAAGGGAAAGCTGTTTTTGCCGATTCATATAACATAAAACACAAATTATATGCGCAGTTTGATGAATGGCGCGGAGTACGCCATAAACTGGGTGGACTCAGTCGGCGTGGTATTGACTGTTCAGGTTTCGTACATTTAACATTTAAGTCAAAGTTTGGTCTGCACTTACCTAGAACGACCAGGTTGCAATCAAAGTTGGGTGCCGAGATTAGAAAAGTTGAATTAAAAGCAGGTGATTTGGTTTTTTTTAAAACAGGTATGACTTCTAGGCATGTGGGTATGTATCTTGAAAAAAATAATTTTCTACATGTTTCATCAAAAAAAGGTGTGACAATATCCAAGCTAGATAATATTTATTGGAAATCTAATTATTGGAAATCAATAAGAATATGAACTTAAGTTTCGGAATTTAGAATCTCTCTATCATCATTAGCATCAAATTCCGGCATCAGTTCTATTGCCACGTATTTGAGTGTGAATCACCCTGGGTATACAGGAGACTCTATTATTTGAGAGGATAGGGTCATGAAAAAACAAACGATATATTCGCCAGAGGTGGTGGAACGGGCTATCCGGCTAGTGCATGAACACCAGAAAGAGGGTCTGTCTCGAAATAGGACGATATCAAGGTGCGCAGCACATCAATTTGATAAAATAGAGATGTGACTATTACA
>CAXBGL010000208.1:0-3559 GCA_963975255.1 uncultured Nitrosomonas sp.
CGTCAACTTACACTTTTTTAATACCCCGTGGTCTTGCCACGGGGTTGTTTATTTGAATTAAGCATCCATATTTAGTGCGTTGATACTGATCTATCTCTTTGTGTTGTTCCTCGGCAGAAAGCGACCATGTGTCTGCCACGTTTTGCCAGACAATCTAAAGATCACGCATTTGGATGTGTTCAAGTGAGGAATTTAGGATGAAGGGAGTTTCTCATAGATGAGTCGTACCTCTGTAGTTTAGGGCTGATATTTGTCAGTTTGCTCAGTTATAAATATAGGAGAAATCATTGGTCAGTTGATTTAATTCATAAATTATTCTGACATGGATATTGTTTAAAATAAGAGGTTGTCAGGTAATTTTAGGAAATATCTACATGAAAATAATGAAATTTTTTGTTTTGGTAACAGCAATTCTTGTCGCGTTTTTACCAAATTCATGCGCGAGCACAATAACCGTGGTGTTGTCAGGATCTGATAGAGGTTTTGGTTTTTAGTGGATTACATCATGCTATGGGTTGTGACAGCATGTGCGGGTCAAATTTTTCTTCGATATCTTTAAGCACCCAATACACCAGTTTTTTATGACAATGTTCTTGATAGTGAAAACTTTAAGCTGTATCTGACTTTGGATGATAAAAACGATAGTTTGCTTATTTTGAGTGGAATTCTTGATTTTACAGTAGATGAAGGTCAGTTAATTGTTACCATTGCTGCTGATTTTGCCGACCCAAATGTTCATACTGATACATTTTTTAAGTTTGTTAAGCAACCAAATCGACAAGCGCAACCGAGCGTTGTGTTTCCGCGTCTGTAACAGTGTTATAAGCATCGTTTATTTTTGTTGTGATACGCTGAAAACTCGCCTCATTTTTTTCATTGTTCGTGTTGCCTGTGTCGCCATGTGTGCCTTGACTGGCAAGCTCTGCTCGTGCTTCAGCTGCCATGGCTGCAGCGGCTATAGCGACAGATCTGTCTTGCGCTGAGGGTTGCGAGGGTGCCAGAGCAGCCTGTTGGATTTGTTGTGCTTTCGCTAGTGTGGCTTCTGGATCACCGGGAACACCAGAAGTGTCAATTTGCACTTCACCACCCACTGCATACAATTGCCCATTTGGACCGCGTTGGAATTCAAAGCTGGGAGCCCCTTTGCTTAAGGAGCCGGCTGCAGCGGCATGTGCGCGTTCATGTGACCGTACTTCCTGGTCTCTGACACGCAATGCCTGGATCCGGTGTTTTTCTTCTGGATTATTCTGGAATGCAGTGGTGATTTTGGTCTTACTGCTTTCTTGAGTATTTTTATCTGCGTCTACTTGCTTGTTACGTGAAGCAAGATTTGTCTCGCGATGAGCTTGGTGTGGACTGAATGCCTGGCTGCTGGAATGTACAATCATCTTTTTTATTACTTAAAAACCTTTAATGAACAATATATCGGTTTTACGTGACGATTCTTTAGCATGGTGCCATTTGGACTAACGGCGGCGTCCACCGAAAATGGAACCCAATAGGCCACGCAAGATTTGGCGTCCGAGTTCGTTGCCGAGTGTTCGTGCAGCGCTTTTAGTCAGTGTTTCGACAACTCCTTGGGGTTGACGTCTAGAATTTCGGGGTTTTTCTCTTTTGCTTGGATTAATAAGTGGGTTGGAATCATCATCTTCAGCTATGGATACTTTTTGATTATTATTTTCTTCCAGTTCTTCTAGGATTTCAAAAGCAGACTTACGATCGACCAGTGCTTCGTAATGGCCCTCAAAAGGAGAACCCAGGATTATTCTTTTGCATTCTTGTTGAGTAGCAGGACCAATACGACTTGCTGGTGGGTATATTTTGGCAATTTCTACTGGACAAGGTCGTCCTTTTTCATCCAAAAAAGAAACCAGCGCTTCACCTACACCCAGTTCGGTTATCGCTGTTTCAACATTCACTTTGGGATTAGGACGGAACGTATTGGCTGCAGATTTGACTGCTTTTTGGTCTCTTGGTGTAAATGCACGCAATGCATGCTGTACACGATTGCCTAACTGTCCCAATACCGCATCAGGAATATCCAGTGGATTTTGACTGACAAAGTAGACTCCCACTGCCTTGGAACGAATCAGTCGTACTACTTGTTCGATCTTATCCAGTAATACTTTGGGTGCATTATTAAATAACAAATGGGCTTCATCGAAGAAGAAAACGAGTTTGGGTTTGTCGAGGTTGCCTGTCTCGGGCAGGTTTTCAAAAAGCTCTGAAAGTAGCCAGAGTAACAAGGAAGTATAAACGCGCGGGGTATGATATAAAGCATCTGCAGAAAGAATATTGATGGTTCCATGACCTTGTGCATCAACTGTCATTAGATCGTCAAGATTCAGCATTGGTTCACCAAACAAGCTTTCGCCGCCTTCATGCTCGAGTTGCAATAATTTCCTTTGTATTGCCCCGACGCTGGAAGCTGATATTCTTCCATACTTGGCAGTAAAGGTATGGGTGTTCTCAGATGCGTAGTTGAGCATTGCGCGTAGATCTTTTAAGTTCAGTAGTAACCAGCCGTTATCATCTGCAATCATGAACACGGCAGTCAGGATACCTGTCTGTGTTTCATTAAGATTAAGCATGCGTGATAGTAGCAAGGGACCCATGTCAGAAATAGTGGCGCGTATTGGATGGCCTTTCTTTCCATAGACATCCCAGAAAACAGTTGGATTATCTTGATATTCAAAATCAGTGATTCCAAGTTCCTGGATTCGTGCCTCAACTTTCTTATTATTGCCACCTGCCTGACTTAACCCGGAAAGATCACCTTTAATATCCGCCATAAATACGGGCACACCAATATGGGAAAATTGTTCTGCCAGTGTTTGTAGCGTAACGGTTTTGCCGCTACCTGTAGCACCAGCAATAAGGCCATGTTGATTGGCCATGTGTGGTAGGAGATTGAGGGATAAATTATTAGACTTGGCAATTAAAAGATTTTTAGTCATTATCTTGTCAGTACTCTGGTTTGTTTTAATTAAGTCATTCTGGTTGATGATGGCAGCTTAAGATAGGCTATGTCGCAATTAACTATTGGTTTTTGTTAACTCTCTAATTGTACTTTAATTATTGAGGCTATCAAGTCCATGGTTAATAAGCGTTTTATGAATTCTTAAATCAAATTCAACATTTAATTGTGACATAGCCTTAAGATACTTGCTGAATACCTACGAGCAACCAAATGGATTCCGGGTCTTTGAGGTCTTTTTGTACATGCCACATTTCATTAAATAATTCCAGTGGTGCATAAGGTGATTCTCGTAATTGACCACTGAATCGCACGTTCGCAATAGGTGGATTATCTGTGGTGTCAACTTCGAGTAAATCTGCGTCAACTGTAATGTAATGATTTCTCCCAAAGGAATGTTAGATATAAAACACAGTATGGGTCACATTTTGTGTGCGGGCTGTTGATTAACATTCCGGAGCCTGCTTTAATCGATGTATATTAATCGTGTTGGTAAGATTCTGAAACAATTTTTGTATTGAGTTTTTGTTCTTAAATTATTTCCTTAGATGTCTGGCCCCGTCAGGTTGGGTTGATATAAGG
>CAXBGL010000209.1:0-3535 GCA_963975255.1 uncultured Nitrosomonas sp.
CAAATCCTGCTCCGAACATTCATTCCACTCATCCATACGGTCGCGAAAAGCCGCGACTTCTCGGGTGAGATCAAGTTGTGTGTAGTCTGGTGAGGTAAAAACTCTAGATACCAGCGCTCTGTTGGCACTCAGGCGTAAATACTGCGCATAAATTAGATCAGAAGGAATGGGTAAGCGGTCATCTTTTACGCGACCAATACCTCCGAAACCAAAAGGAATGCCCGCCTTGTTAACGATAGCTGACAAGACATTCATAAGTTGATAGCGCAACAATTCGAAATGACTTTTCAAACCAATATCAAGATGCAAGTCATTCAATCCAATATGGATCTCATCGATTCCTTTTAGCTGTACAATTTCTTCAAGGCGAACAGCCGCCGCCGCTGTCTCGACCAGCAGTGAAACTTCTGCTCGTCCGTTAATGTATTGAATGAAATTTGCGACATCTTGAGTAGTTTTAAACATAGGAAGCATAAGTACCTCTGCACCAGCTTCAATGAAACGTTCAATTTCTTCTTCTAAATGGGGATGCGGCGGATTGGTTCGCACAAAAAGCTTGCTCTTTTTAAGCACTTTCCGTATGGCTGGGAGCTGATTTTCTTCATGATCAGAAATCCAAGTATTCAAATGCTGTTGTCGCGCCGCTTTATTCAGCGTCTCAAGATCGAGACCGATACGGTTAATCCCGGCCGCGTCAGCACGTCTGGTCAGTTCGACATCATTGGTAAAAAGTGTCAATACAAAATCACTTCCATAACTCATCCTCAGTCTCCTTCAGCCAGATTATTTATCGTAATTATACCTAACAGTTTCTCGCCATTAAGATACCGTCTTACTTGGTCTTCAATGAATGCCTCAAGCTTTTTTTGATGCTCAGGATGAAATACCGCAACCTTAGGTGTAATAAGTAAACGCGGTGCGGCCCAAACTGGATCAAACGAGGAAGATGGGACGGGATCAATAACATCGAGCGCAGCCCCCCCCAGATGACCCTCCTGTAGAGTACTGACTAGCGCATCAGTGTCAACAACTCCACCCCGACCCACGTTAACGAGTACAGCATGCTGCGGAAGTGTATGTAAGACAGTCTCATCAAAAAGATGGTAGGTATTTTTGGTTAGTGGCAGAGTGATGAAACAAAAGTCGGCACGATGAAGGTGTTCAAGCCAATCATTCTTCTCGTAAAATAATTCATCGCACACTGCGTCTGCTTCTGGCGAGTACTTCCTTGCTACACCAAGAACTGTCAACCCATTTCTACGGAGAATTATAGCCAACTCTCTACCAATACAGCCCATGCCGAAAACCATGGCGGTCTGGGGAAAGGATAACATATTGAAGGGGGAATGTGTCCATATACCCTGTTGATGAGCCTTAACCGCTTCGGGGATTCGTCGCATGAGAGACAGAGCCAACGTAAATGCATGCCATGCGACAACGTCTGAGAAAGCTGTACAACGGGTAAGAATTGGATTAACTCTGCGTAAGTCAGAAGAAAGCAGATGATGCGGCCCGGCCGCGGTACTCTGTAGCCACTTAAGACGTTGCGTATGTGGAAGTGTTTGACGCAGATATCGATGTCCCAGGATAATATCCGTATCAGCTGCATGACGAATAGCAATTTCTTCCGTATCAGCAACAACCACTGATACATCTACCTGCAGTATTTTGAGCCGCTCAATATGAGCCTGCGAAGGCTGCTCGTTACTGTACATCAGTAGTAACTGACTCATTGTGCCTTACGTGATTTTATTGAGGCCCGCCAATTTTGCTTAATATTTTTTATAGTCTTGCGAAACAAGTATTCGAACCTTCCCATAGCAATAACATTTGGCGTTATTGCTGAAAATGATATTTCAGAGGAAGCAGCACAGACAGAAAAAAAATCTTTTTCTATTTTTTTCCGATCCAACAAATATTGATGACCCCAACGTTTCTCGAGATCAATGCGACACAAGCCCGTACGAAGCTCGGCATAACGTGTAATAAGATAATCAAGGCCAAGATATTTGTAATGGAGTAATTTGAGATCCTGTTTCTTGGGGAACACCACGCAACCACTCGGATTAGCCTTATGTCGACCTGGAATAAAATTGGTTTCTTCGATTGCATCTGGATTAAATATGCAAAGTTTATCCATCTTTTTATAGCGCATACCGCAAGTAATCAAATCACATAGACGTTTATCAGATTCTGGGAAGGAATCTGAAACCATCTGATAGCCTTCTGCTGGAATAGCAGTGATACCCGCTTCTTGGCACTGTTTGAGATAATTCAATAGATCAGGGTGATAAAGATGCTCATCCATACTACAAATGATCACCCAGTCCGCCTTGTTGCGGCTTCGCTTCCAAATATTGTCGTTAAATTTAGCAGCACTCGCTACGAGTGAATCAGGTTGCTTATGAAAACGGTCAATTTCGACCTTCGGATATTTGCCCAGTATTTCGAGTGAGGCATCCGTAGATGCATCATCAAAAATATAAAAATGATCAGCAATTGAGTTGTAATGTTGGAAATAATAGGAAAGCATTCTTTCCTCATTCCAACAAAGTGAATAGATATGAATAATCATATATGCAAACCTCAATTCCATCACACTTACATTATATGGTCACTTCTGCTAAACAACTGCTGAAGAACCGAACAGCGGAAGTAATACAAGAACCTGAGTCTTTCTTTTAGATATGAAGCTGAATAAAGGACAGAATCTATCATAAAATTTGCAGGATAACATACGATCACACTACACGGCAGTGTAATATTGTACATATGTATCAAATGGGGTCAGAGATGCATAGCGCTAAGTTAAGTTACTTTATAACTCTAGGTTCACGTTTCGTAAGTCGTTCTGGATTTGTAGTTCTCATGTAAAGCTTACTCTATGCCGGAGAACTTTGAATGAATATGCACGTATTTTAGAGCAGGTTTGCAGTGTGTTAATACTGACTAAACATCAACAAACAGGTGTACAAGCAGAAAAAATTAAAGAATACCAATTAGTTGGCTGGTGTGATGAAATATGAAACAGTTTAAACTTTAGGCGATAATTAACTTGATATCCATTGACTACAAGGTCATCTTACGGACAAAAAAACCCTACCGCAAGCAGTAGGGTCATAAGGGCCTCGTCACAAAAACATAAATCATAATCAATTCACTAAAAGCAAAGCATATTCATCAGTAAAGTACTACTAAAATTTCTCTATTATGATTCTGCTCTGCGATTCGAAGAAATCATGAAGATCTGTATATAAATATAACGCAAACTGTAGACTCTTGAAGATAAGAACAGAGCAATAATTCCCCCCTTATTTCATAAAAGCAATGGTTACTGGTGACTTAATCAAACAAACTCATGTTCCTGACTCAATGGCATAGACGCCTCTCTCCCTAACCAGCATCAATATGAGACTTTTGCAAAAGCCCAATTTTAAAATAGGGATCTGGGATACTGTTATTTTCTGAGCAATTGATGTTTTTTTAGGCTATGTCGCAATTAACTATTGGTTTTTGTTAACTCTCTAATTGTACT
>CAXBGL010000210.1:0-3498 GCA_963975255.1 uncultured Nitrosomonas sp.
AGCCTGGTTAAGCAAAAAATAAGTATTACTTCAAGAAAAGCCCAGACAACACGCTATCGAATTAACGGTGTTTTGACTGATCAGCAATCTCAGTTTATCTTTGTAGATACTCCTGGTTTTCAAACTCAATATACCAATCGATTGAATACGTCTATGAATCGCGTAGTCACGCAAAGTATGCAGGATGTGGATATTGTTGTATTTGTAATCGAAGCAATGCGGTTTGATAAGCGTGATAGTTTAGTTTTAAAACTTCTACCTAAAAACAGACCGGTGATTCTCGTCATTAATAAAGTCGATAGATTAGCTGATAAAAATCAGTTGTTGCCCTTTCTCGAAAAAATAAAAATAGAATTTAATTTTTACGCAATTATCCCAGTAAGTGCAGAGAAAAAAGTGCAACTTCCTGAGTTAATTCATACCATTCGCTTACTGTTACCCGAAAGTCCGCCTTTATTTGATGAAAATGCCATTACTGATCGTAGTGAACGCTTTCATGCTGCTGAATTACTTCGTGAAAAATTATTTCGTTTAATTGGCGAGGAAATTCCATATTCAACGAGTGTCTTGATCGAAAAATTTGAGGTAACCGATAATTTGTATAAGATCTATGCTTCCATTCTTGTAGGGAAGGTTAACCAGAAGGCAATTATTATCGGAAAGAATGGTGAAAAGCTCAAATTAATCGCGATTCAGGCACGTAAAGATATGGAGCGTCTTTTTGGCGTAAAGGTATACCTTGAAGTCTGGGTTAAGGTTAGAAGTGGCTGGGCAGATAGTGCCAGCGTATTGAGAAGTTTAGGACATGATTGATTCGGTTATATCTGTCCCTAAGGAGCTGAAATAGTGATGATTGAATTAGGTGTCAACATTGATCATGTTGCAACGCTAAGACAAGCCCGTGGTACAACCTATCCCAGCCCAATTGATGCAGCATTAATTGCAGAATCTGCTGGAGCGGATGCTATTACCTTGCATTTACGGGAAGATCGTCGCCATATTCAGGATCAGGATGTTGAAATTTTACGTGATTTGATTAAAACACGTATGAATTTAGAAAGTGCAGTAACCAAAGAAATGATTGATTTTGCACTGCGGATTAAACCACATGATGTGTGCCTGGTTCCAGAGCGGCGTGAGGAATTAACAACTGAAGGTGGCTTAGACGTTGTTAAACATTTTGAACAAATAAAACGCGCATGTAGCCGATTAGCGGAAGCTAATATTCGTGTGTCATTATTTATTAATGCTAATCCAATACAAATTGATGCAGCAGTAAGAACGGGCGCACCTGTCATTGAGATTCATACGGGCAGTTATGCGGATGCGCCCACAAAACAATTACAACAAAAAGAATTGTCAGCAATTTACAAAGCTGTCTCCTATGGAGTCGAACAGGGATTAAAAGTGAATGCAGGACATGGCTTGCATTATCAAAATGTACAGTCAATCGCAGCGAATGCTGATATTTCTGAACTGAATATAGGCCATTCCATTATTGGGAACGCTATTTTTGTCGGACTTGAGCAAGCAGTTCAGGAAATGAAAAAGCTAATGTCTGAGGCACGCAAATGATTTATGGAATCGGTACTGACCTAGTTGATCCCTCGCGTATAGCAGGCTCTCTGAAAAAGTATGGTGAACGTTTTGCGCGGCGTATATTAACGGATAATGAATGGCCAGAATACACTAACAGCAAAAAACCCATCTCTTTTTTAGCCAGTCGTTTTGCTGCTAAAGAAGCGCTTTCTAAAGCTATGGGGACAGGTTTACGTCACCCTGTAAATCTTAATAATATTACAATAGCTCATAATGCTTTGGGAAAACCCTATTTTGAATTTCATCCTGACTTGGATCAATTAATTAGAAATGAGGGCATCATCAATCATTTCCTTTCAATCAGCGATGAAACAAATCTTACTTGTGCCTTTGTTATATTGGAGAAATAGCCATGTCTCACGGGCCCATAATGCTCGATATCGAAGGTACGCAATTGACTTCCGGTGACAAAAGAAGGCTTTTGCACCCACTGACTGGTGGTGTCATCTTATTTTCCCGTAACTTTTTTTCTTATCAACAACTCACAGCACTGACCGCTGAGATTCGGGCTTTAAGAAGCCCTTCTTTACTCATAGCAGTGGATCATGAGGGCGGGCGGGTACAGCGTTTTCAACAAGACTTTACGCGACTCCCCGCAATGCGTGAACTGGGAAAAATTTGGGACAAGCAACCGGGTCGTGCAAAACGACTGGCGCAGCAGGTCGGATATATTCTGGCAGCAGAACTAAAGGCCAGCGGCATCGATTTAAGTTTTACCCCGGTACTGGACATCGATTACGGACAAAGCTGCATTATTGGTGACCGTGCTTTCCATCGGAAGCCGCAAGCCATCGCGGATCTAGCGCATTATTTGATGTTGGGCTTAAAATCAGCAGGCATGATGGCTGTCGGCAAACATTTTCCGGGTCATGGGTATATTCAGGCGGATACCCATGTCGAGGTAACTGTCGATCATCGTGCATATGTTGATATTGAAATGGATGATTTAATACCATTCCGGAAAATGATAGATTTTGGACTTGCAGGCGTTATGTCAGCACATATCACTTATTCTAAAGTGGACAAAAATCCAGCTAGCTTTTCCAAGAAATGGCTAAAGGATATTTTACGTGGTGAATTACAGTTTGATGGTTGTGTCTTCAGTGACGATTTGAGCATGCAAGGTGCGGCATATTTCGGTGGTATCGTGGCGCTTGCTGAATCAGCGCTTAAGGCGGGTTGCGATATGATACTGGTATGTAACAATCCACTAAGTGTGGATGAATTATTGGCTGAGTTGCAATGGAATGTTCCAGCGATCAGTTTGGCGCGAATGACCCGCATGCATGGAAAGCAACATAACCCAACGATTACGGAATTGCGTGAAAGTGCAAATTATGTCAAAGCAATACGGGAAATTAGTAGTATTGGATTTAATAGTAGAGAACTACCGCTATTGTAAGAATTTGTTAGTAAATTTTAGTTTATCAGTTACCTGATCTCATTGCGAAGCGTTCTATCTAAAGCTATTAGCGATTTTTTAGCGCCATTTTCCCCATACTTCCAATTGTGATCCTAAATTCTCCAGATTCTTTTTTCTTGCCTATTAGTATGTCAGAAGTTTATACATAGTAGCTTTTTATAGAGTTTTAAATGCATATTCCAGACCAAAGCTGCCACTGATTCCACGGCAAAGCTGCCACCCATTCCAAACGAAAGCTGCCACCCAATCCATTGATTCCTGCCACCCTGATTTTAGGGAGGCATAGCGAAACCGACGTAGGATAACTCAACACGGCATCCTGATTCTTTTCATCATCGTGAAGAGGATTGAGATGCCAGCAAAGAGGTTATCCATGCGCAAGATAAAAGAAACATTACGTCTGAAATGGGCTAATGGCTTAAGTGAATCGGCCCGACTTTTCCGAAGACTTTTTAGTTTGAGTCAAGCTGCCTCAG
>CAXBGL010000211.1:0-3484 GCA_963975255.1 uncultured Nitrosomonas sp.
TTCTAAAGACTAATTAGATCCCCGTGGCAAGACCACGGGGAATCACAAGTTGAACTGATATTAATCTATTGTCGAGATTTCGAGTTCGTTGACCGTACATTGCGCTAACCATAGCTACAAGTCAAATTTACAAAGCGCGCTCAACCAAAACGCCCTGTAATGTAATCTTCTGTTTGCTTATTTTTTGGTTTGATAAAGATTGTGTCCGTTACACCAAACTCTATTAACTCACCTAAATACATATACGCCGTATAATCAGACACCCTTGCTGCCTGCTGCATATTATGTGTCACAATCAGTATCGTAATTTTATTTTTAAGGTCAGTAATTAATTCTTCAATGCTCGCTGTTGCGATTGGGTCTAGCGCAGAAGTGGGCTCGTCAAATAGCAATATTTCTGGATCTGTTGCCAATGCACGCGCAATACATAGTCTTTGCTGTTGACCACCAGAAAGATTGAATGCGAGATCATGCAAACGGTCTTTTACTTCATCCCATAACGCTGCATTACGTAACGCGTCTTCGACTCTCTCATCTAGAATAGCCCGTTTCTTAATTCTCCTAACGCGTAACCCATAAGCCACATTTTCATAAATTGACTTGGGAAATGGATTGGGTTTCTGAAACACCATACTTATTCGCATGCGGACTTCAATTGGATCTACATCGGGCGATAAAATATTAACATTATCTGGATTAAGGATAATATCGCCCTCATAACGATTACCTGGATAAAGGTCATGCATTCGGTTAAAACAACGCAAGAATGTTGATTTACCACAACCAGAAGGTCCGATTAGCGCCGTAATCTTCTTGTCATGCAGCACCATATCTATATTTTTAAGTGCATTAAATGTCCCATAATGGAAACTCAGATTTTTAACTTCTGATTTATACTGTGCCGACTCTACATTTAATGCTGAGTAATCTTTTTCTAATTCTGCACCCATTTCTGTATTTTTTTGCATCATTTCTCTACCACTTAATATTTTTACGCATACGATAGCGCAAATAAATAGCCAGTCCATTCATAGCAAGTGTCATAACCACCAGTACCAAACCTGCTGCTGCCGCATTTAGTTGAAATGCCTCTTCTGGTCTCGATACCCAATTGAACATCTGAATTGGCATAACTGTAAATGGTGCTGACAGCCACTCGAATGACAAATATGGAAACTCATTGACTATTGGTGAGGGCGGCAAAAAAGCAATGAAGGTTAATGCACCAATAGTAATAATGGGAGCCGTTTCACCAATCGCCCGAGCCAATCCAATAATAATACCCGTTAAAATTCCGGCAGATGAATAGGGCAATAAATGATCAGATACTGTCTGCCACTTTGTCGCACCCAGTGCGTAGGCACCCTCACGAATTGTAACGGGTATTGACCGTATCGCTTCACGTGTCGCAACAATTACAACAGGTAGAATCAAAAGCGCCAAGGCTAAACCAGCTGCCAAAATACTTTGACCAAAACTCAGTTGATATACAAACAGTCCTAAAGCCAGCAATCCATATATAATCGATGGAACCCCTGCAAGATTCGTCACATTAATTTCGATTATCTCAGTGAGTAAATTCTTAGGCGCATATTCTTCCAAATAAACACCCGCTCCGATACCCAGCGGCACGGCCGATGCTGCAGTAACCAGCATAACCAATGTAGTACCTACCCATGCTGATAAAATCCCTGCCACTTCTGGGTGGCGAGATGGAAATGAGGTAAAAAATCCCCATGATAAACGTGGCATTCCGTCAATAAGCATATGGGAAAATAACGCCATAAACGTTAAAACTGCAATCATCAAAGCAAAAATTCCGGCAATCATAAATATCAAATCCCAGCGCTTATGATGAGCAATAATTCTTCGAATATCTTCCAGATTATTAACGTTTTTCATAAATCTAATATCAGTCAGTTATTCATTACTACTTAAGAAGTGCCGATTGGATTACTGGGAGGAAACTTTGCAGTGAACACATTCAATCAATGACTTTGAAGATATCAATATATCTCACGATAACGCTTACGCAACAAATGTCCAATGATATTAAACACCAGCGTCATTAACAATAGTGTCAGGCCTGCCGCAAAAATAGTTTGATAACCAATGCTGCCATGTGGCAAATCACCCAAACTCACTTGCACAATATAGGCAGTAATCGTTGCTGCAGGCTCCATCGGATTCCAAGTAAGATTGGGCTGCATACCCGCTGCAATGGCTACAACCATGGTTTCGCCTACAGCTCGTGAAATGCCCAGTATATATGCAGCAGCAATACCAGAAAATGCAGCTGGCATGACTACTCGAATAGCCGTCTGAAAGCGCGTCGCACCCATTGCGTAGGAACCCTCTCGCAAGTGCATGGGCACCGCGCGCATCGCATCTTCTGTCATGGAACTGACATACGGAATGATCATTATCCCCATAACCAATCCTGCCGACAGTAAACTAAAACCAGGCAATTCTGGAAATATCATTTGTAACAATGGCGTTACAAACAAAAGCGCAAAATATCCATACACTACTGTAGGCACGCCCCCTAACATCTCAAGAAAAGGTTTGGCAATTTCACGCACTGTAAAGGGGGCAAATTCAGAAAGATATATTGCAATGATGGTCCCCAGTGGAAGTGCCACCAATAATGCAACCATAGAACTGACGACGGTGCCCGCGACCAATGGAAGAATACCGTAATGTGCATCATCAAATAACGGGGTCCATTGCGTATCGGTAAGAAAATCCCACATTGAAACCTGCTGGAAAAACACCACGGACTCTTTCACCAGCATCACGATAATAGCCAGCATGATTACAACTGAAAGAAGCGCCGACAGGAATAATAGAGATTCAATAAACCGCTCGTGCAAATGGCGGCGGAAACTATACCCAAGCGTGCCCGGATGATTTGTCTTAGCGCAAGACTTTACTGCCACAAATAACCCCTTTTACTAAGTCGAAGTATATAAAGCCAATGAAGGAATTGCTATTCAGATTAGAGTTTTTTAGGAATTATGATTGCTTTTTTATATATTTCAGAAACATATGTGTCATACGTAAAATAAGTTCTGGAGATGCTATTGCAACACCAGAACTTATCTTTTTCTGTTTACATATTAATATCTGAATCAGATGTACCTAAAGCGTGCATTATTACATCTTAGCTAAAAAAGCAAATTGAATTAATTTACGCTTCGTCATCTTCATCGACATCTTCAATCCTGCTCCTCATCACTTTCTTCAGTATCTTCAGCAGCATCCTCGTCGACTTCTTCTGTTTCTTCTTCCTCATCAACTTCGGAATCGGAATCGGAATCTGAGTCTGAATCTGAATCATCTTCAGCTTCAGTGACCGCCTCTGCGTCATCGCTGGCTTCGGCGTCGGATTCTTCGTCTACGTCTTCTTCCTCATCTTCTTCGTCGTCTTCCTCGTCCTCGTCCTCGTATTCATCAGGCTTTAATACTAACTTACCCGCCGCCA
>CAXBGL010000212.1:0-3443 GCA_963975255.1 uncultured Nitrosomonas sp.
ACATCTTGATACACATTGGACACTCAATTCAACAGTTAATTGTGACATAGCCTTTATTTTCTTGATCACATATATTGTAATATAGTTTTTTCCTGTGTTTTTGAATGAAATTGCTATGTAAGTGGATTGCTGTGTGTATGGGGTATTGATGTCGGTGAATGCTGTTCTTGTGAGATTTCTACGGGCACCATATATAATTTGCCATGGCGTACGCCACGCGTGGCGATAACTTTATTGGCAAAATTAGTAACATTCTGAACTGCTCCACGCAGAATGATTACTTCAAGACAATTATTATGATCCATATGAACATGCATGCTAGATAATGTAATGTCATGATGGTCATGTTGAACGGAAGTGATACGACCACCCAGGTCACTTTGGTGGTGATCATATATATAGCTAAGGGTGGCAACACAGTGGCTTTTGCTTTCTTTTTCCAAGCGTTCGACTTCTAGTTGCTCACGTATCAGGTCCCGTACCGCTTCTGAACGATTAGTATAGCCGCGTCTGCGCATTAAATCATCAAACTGCTTAGATAGTTGACTATCTAAAGAAATAGTGAAGCGTTCCATGTTTATTTGCTCTAAAAAGGTAGTAACTGATAGGGTTCGCTGGTACTGTCATAACTAGAAGTATTGTTACATCTGGCTAGAGAGAATGTGAATAGTTTTGTTAGATAGAATTAAAAATTGGTAGTAAGACTTACTCGGAAAGAGCGGGATTCAATGGGATGAAAGTGCTTATCTTCTACACCAGCTGTTGGCTCACCTGGTAGTCTGGATGCGTAGAAGAAGTCTGTTGTATGTGCACGCGTGTTTAGTATATTGAAACCTTGCAACATTAGCCGAGTTTTTTTGGTGATCTTGTAACCAATTTGACCATTGAGTGTCATGATATTTTTCGATTCTACACTATTGTCTTCAATTAGCGGTCGTTTGCCAAAATAGCGAAATTGCATACTGCCAAAAAACGGGCCTAGATTATCTACACCGATTGCAACTTTTCCCACGCCACGGATGGATAATGGTATGTGATTTCCTGCCGGGTCGGATTCCGTAAAGCGTGCTCTGGCCAGCGAATAATCAACGTCAATATTGAACCAATTAGTTGGCATATAAAAGGCTGAAACCTCGAACCCCCGGCGTCTGCTGGGACGGCTTGCTTCAGTAGTGCCAACGTCGCCGACAAATATTAATTCAGAGTCAAGATCGAGCTGGAAAAATGAAATTGAGGCCTGCAAGCCGGGTAAGATTGCAGTTCGTAGTCCAGCTTCAAATCCTGTGGAACGAGCAAGTGGGTTTACTCTGTCTATAGGTGCGCCTGTTTTAGGATCCACAGTGGTGGTGGTGCCACGCGCGTCATTGCTATGGAATCCACTGCCATAGCTAAAATAGTATTCGGTCTTGGCCCATGGGCCGAATATTAAGCTGAGCTTTGGATTGGTCATGCTGTCATATTCTTTGCCGGAATTAGCGTCAATATTGTTATTGACATCGAACCAAAAGAAATCGCTGCGTACGCCTGTCACGGTACGGAATTTCTCGAGCCATTGCACAGTATTTTGGAAATAAAGTCCTATGCTGTCTTCCTGTATCTGATCCTTGCGCGTAGTTGATAATGTTTGCCGATTTTTTGTATGTAGCAAGCCGTTATCAATAATGTCATTTTGGTATTGAACGCCTACGGTATTTTCAAAGGCAAATCCAGCGAATTCATTAACCCATGCGTGGCTAAGATTAAGTGCAGATTGAAAGCGTTTGTCGAATTGTGAGAATTGGTCGCCGTTGATTGGATCATCCAGGAAGTAAGTGAAGTTTGAGTACAAATCGAGATTGGTATGAAGCGTGTACATGTTTACTTTCGTAACGCCATAGCCGCTGGTGTGCTTCAGTGCGCTTGATAGACTGAAACGATGTGCGTTCCCACCATCACTAGGATCAATTGTCCCGAGACGGGAGACTAAACCACTGTCAACGGCTCGTTGAGGAATTTGGTCGGTGGCATTCCAGCTTCCGCCATATCCCATGGCGGTGATGTTGAATTTGGTTTTTCCTGTATTTTGACTGTAGCGCAATACCGCATTGAATTTCCCAAACTTTTCTTTTTTTTCCCACGGACCATCTTTTTTAAGTAACTCGAAAGCATACAAAAAATTACCGGCACCCATTTCATGTGAATTAGCGACAAGACCACGCATGAAACCCTGTTGTCCTGCACCGTAGCTAGCGATTCCTTGCGGTATTTTATCGACATAGTTGATACTTACTGCACCTGCCGATGAAAAATCGCCTTGATCTGCATAATAAGGCCCTTTTTGATATTGTAAACCTCTGGCCAATTCGGGAATAAGAAAGTTCGTGTCAGCCCAGCCCTGCCCATGACCATGTGAACGTTGGTTAACGAGCATGCCGTCCACTGATATCCTCAGATCGGTGCCATGATCAAGGTTGAATCCGCGCGCGAAATACTGATTCGCTTTACCTTCGCCGCTATGCTGCGTGACGATTAGACCTGGCACGGCTTCGAGTAATTCGCCAGGGCGATAGACCGTGCGTTGTTCCAGTTGTTTTTTGAGAACGGTACCTTCTGCCGCGGTATTTGCCACCCCAATTAAATCCTTGGCATTTGCGCGTACTTCGACTTCATTGAGAGTTGGGATCCCCGCAGTATTGGCTGGTGTAGACAATGTTATGCCCATTAAGATCAATACAATAAATTTGGCAAATCTCCTTGTTGAATATATTGCTTGTTTCTTTTGTAGTTTAAGAAACGCTATAGGAGATAAGTCATGTTGTTGATCCATAGACAAGTTAAAACTTGTATGGGGCTTCGGTAGAGAGGAAAATGTACGATAAGGCATATCAGTATTAATTTTTATATTTTTTTAAAAAGCATGTCATGCTATGCAATTCATGAAATGCACCGCTTTGTGTAATGAAAATTAGCTCTTCTTTCTTCTAGATGGCCCCATATAAAGTATGAATAATTTTAGATTATTCATACTGATTATGAAAAAAATAACCTCGTTGGGAGGTTAAATAATGCTTAATAACATTAAGAAGAAATAATTATTAGTAATACTGAATGCCTTTTTTATCATAGTAATCTTGTTAGTGTCAAACTCACTCAAATTTGGATAAATCGCTTTCTGCCGTGGAAGCGAACGAATATACAAAGATAAAGTATATGTTTTAAATGCAATTTCATTCTATGATGAGGTGGTGCCTATCTTAGGTAGTGCTGCTTATTGAAATATTAATGGTAACTATTGATACATGAAATGTGGCTGAGGGTAATAGTTTTCACGAGGATCAGAAGGGGGCATGAGTGTGGTTTAATGATTCTATCAATTAGTTTTGTAAATACGTGTGGGTTGTTTTTAAGAAATTAAACTTGTGATTCCCCGTGGTCTTGCCACGGGGATCTAATTAGTCTTTAGA
>CAXBGL010000213.1:0-3435 GCA_963975255.1 uncultured Nitrosomonas sp.
ATGTGCGTTAGTGTTGCAAATAGATGACTGAGAGTCGCTTGTATCGTACCATCTCCACCTACAATGACCAGCAAATCAACTTCAGCTTGTATCAGGGCATTAACAGATGCCTGGAATGTGGGTAGATCCGTTGCTTCGTAGATTATGGCACCAGTAATTCCAGTGAGCGCCTGGTTGATGGCATGGTTTCGTTTACGTACTTGCCCACCCAATGGGTTGACCAGTAATCCAATTTTGGCCGTGCCTGTTTTTAGGCGGTCAATTCGAGATTGTTCTGCCATTTATTTCAACCTAAAATTCATGTCTTTTAGGTCTGATAGGTGCACGTGTGAAGATTCTGACGGCAAGAGTGTCTCTGTCTCGACTTGGATCAATATCCTGTAGCCAAGATCGTAGGGGGCCATGTTGACGCCAGGTACGCCACCCAATTAATAATCGTCTGCTAAGAATAGCCGTAGAGAGTAAATGCCAGAGAACGACCCAGAGAAAGCCTAGATCGGGTCGATCGATCAGCCAGCCATAGGTTAACAAGATTAGGTTGGGATTACGTCGGGCAGTAATCAATCGATTGAATGAGTCCCATTGACGCCAGATAAACATATCAAAGGGTGCCAGCCAGAGCTGGAATGCCCCCTCGCATAAGCGACCCCCAATGTAACCAATGAACATCAGCCATACCAGTAATTGCAAATGGTCAGTGGGTGTAAATGTGGTCGCCAGTCCGACGCCCCAAGCCAGATACCAAAGCGGCGGATGGACAATATCCAGCCCATGATCGAGTACATCACCCAAGCGACTGGACGTAACAGTAACCCGTGCTAATTTTCCATCCACGGTGTCCAGAAAGGTCATAAACCAACCCATTATGAGGCCTATTCCATAGTAGCCATACCAGAATGCAATACCCGCCAATACTGCAAAAACAAGGCTCAGCAGCGTTACATGATTGGGTTGCCAACCATGGCGAACACATAAATGAACCGACCAAAATGCGGGTACAGGCCACAGCCATTTGGTGACAAGATCGGTAACTCCCTTGTACGATCCAGCAAACAATTCTGACTCAAGCTGTTTGCGGTTCGCATGGCTGATAGGTAATACATAAGGCGGATCTTTTTTCTTTAGGCTTTGTTGAAAATCTATCTTTAAGTCTTCAAGACTATAGCGGGTAAGCGTCGAAACAGCATGGACATGACCACCATGCAGAATGATTTTCAGGATACGCGGTGCTTCTTTACCAACAGTGCGTGCTGCAACCTGTATATCATTGTCGCTGTGCAAGACCATTATATCTTGCATCGCGATTAATGCGGTTAATACTCTAGCATCGAATAAATGATTCGCGCATAAAAGTAAGACGGATGCACCCGCTGGAATTTTCTCAACATCGTCAACCAGTATGGTCTGCTTGATCGGCCTGATCATGCGTTGTAAACGCTCGCGACCACTTAGGCCCCAAATGTTTGTTTCACTTTCACCAATGATATAAATATAAGTTGAAGTCGACATGTATTAAGTGGATGTCCGGTTTTATATAAATGTGTAGCCAAATTATTTGTAATGGATTGCAGGAAACCGCGCAAGCTTATAATAGGCTATGTCGCAATTAACTATTGGTTTTTGTTAACTCTCTAATTGTACTTTAATTATTGAGACTATCAAGTCAATGGTTAATAAGGGTTTTATGAATTCTTAAATCAAATTCAACATTTAATTGTGACATAGCCTTATAATAGATGTCGTGTCACCGCTACAGTATCGAATTGTAATTTTAAATGCTAGCTTAATAGGCGGTGCGCGCAGAGTGCAAGTATTAAGGAACCCAAAGTGTTGATTCGTATCTCCACCTTAAGCGCTGGTCATTAAATTTTATTTATGATTCAAGTGGATAATGATGTGTGCGCCATGTGTTTTATCTTGGTCAAATGATAAAGTGCCACCATATACTTGAACAATGTCTCGGACAATTGTTAATCCGATGCCATGACCTGGTATTGATTGATCCGCACGTACACCTCGCTCAAAGATTTTTGTTATTTCATCATGTTTGATTCCTGGGCCATCATCTTCGATCCGAATAACCACTTTATTGTTTTCATATTTTGATGAGATAATTACTGCTTGACGACACCATTTGAAAGCATTGTCGATGAGGTTGCCCAGTAACTCCATCAGGTCGCCTTCATCAATGCGCAGATTGATCGTGTTATCAATGTCCACGATTATTTCTGGATGTTTGTTGTGATGGGCTTTCTTGACTGTATTAATTATTTTGTCAGCGATCGGGCGTAAGGTTACCAAACGCATTCCGGGAGAGCTGCCAGCTGTTGCCGCGCGTCGTAACTGATATTGAACGATGTTGTCCATACGGTCAACCTGTTCATTGATGGTGTTTCTTTTTTCCTGCTCATTATCTTTGGTATTGATAGCGCCACGTAGGATTGTAAGCGGTGTTTTAAGGCTGTGTGTCAAATCAGCCAACCCATTACTATATCGCTTTTGTTGTTTGCGTTCGTGATTAATTAAAGAATTGATGCTGTCAGTCAGTAGTTTTAATTCGCGGGGATAATTGCCTTTCATATTATTTTGTAGGCCAGTTTCAACTTGCGATTCCCCGTGGTCTTGCCACGGGGAGCATTATAGTTTGTGTTTTTGAAGTCAGCGTAGCGCGCCGTTTTTGGTTTTCTGCGCCGTAATACCCCGCGGTCTTGCCGCGGGGATAGGTGCAGGGCGCGCGGAGCAAATTTATTCGCGGCAAGCTCGGACGAAACCTGACGCATGGGGTGCAATCCCCAGCGTAATACCAGCATTTGTGTGATCAGTAACAACAATGCCATGATACTTAACCATCCCCATAGATCTTCACGATAGCGTTCTATTTGCGCATCAAACAGTATTGTGTCTGCAACAATAGTAAAGGTGATGGGGTAAGTGCCTGATGCTATAATCCATGTAACGCCATAGCTGTAAATGAAGTGAGGTTTCTCACCAATTACGATTTGTTCAAATCTTTTGGTTCCCATTTCTAAGGGTGCTAAGGGTGCTTGTTCTGGGATTTGTTTATTTAAAGCTGAATTGGATCGCCAAGTAATAGTTTTGGTTTGATCAATGATAAATGCATAGGTTCCAGAGTCTGGTCTGCTTAATTCTGTATCAAGTAAATTGGATGGCATATGCAAAATACCTTGTTCATCCAGCTCTGCATCGCTCATTAACAGGAGGAGTCGAGCAAGCAATCGATCTTCTACGCCTAAATATGCGCTGTCATGAAAAGCCCGATCCAACGTTACCGCAATACCTATAATGAAAATAAGCAATACCAGCGTTGTACTAAATAAAATACGCTGGTTTAAAGACATCATGTGATGACTTGAGGACTCAATGGGTCTGTCTCGAAATAGGGCGATATCAAGGTGCGCAGCACATCAATTTGAT
>CAXBGL010000214.1:0-3421 GCA_963975255.1 uncultured Nitrosomonas sp.
GTCTCCTTTGTACGAAAATACACTCACAATTGAATTACGCGACAGGCCCATAAACTGTTCTAAACTAATAGCGTAAAATTAGCTGTAAACATTCTGCTTTTTCTCCGGAGCGCAACTTTGTGTGCCCACGTGCAGCGTTTTGTTATGAAAATATTAACTTTTTGCACCAAACTCATTAATATTTACGATATAGCCACTTTCTGCCAAATCTATAATAGTAGTGCGGAGCTCTGGCTTCCTAACAAACTCGGTTTTCCTCTCGTCGTAGATAAAAACAAAACCTTCAATCCGGCATAACGAATCTTTAGCGGCAACAACCGAGCCGATAAAATGCCGCCTCGTTGATTTCTCATACAATGAGCGATACATAATATGTAGTTTCCCGCCGACTTCAATTACCATTTTATTCTCCCCTATTTATCTTTGTTATCTTTACATAACGTAATATATACGACATTTTTTGTCTCATAATCATGGATAGATTACTTATCTCATTAATAAATAACATAAAGTAATTGAGCAAAAGGAGGAATTGCAAATACAAATACGACATCATGATCCACTAAGAATGTGTAGAATTTAACCTATCCCACCATCTCCTCAGGCACCACCCAAGCGTCAAACTGCTCCGCTGTCACATAACCCGTTGCAATGGCCGCCGCTTTGAGTGTGGTGGCTTCGCGATGGGCTTTTTTTGCAATCTCAGACGCTTTGTCATAACCAATATGCGGGTTCAACGCAGTCACTAACATGAGGGAGTTGTGCATTAAAGTGTTAATGCGTTCATCATTCGCTTCAATACCCACCGCACAATTGTTATTGAAACTGGTCATGCCGTCTGCCAGCAGACGTACACTTTGTAGAAAATTATGAATGATCATCGGTTTCATGACATTCAGTTCAAAATTACCCATGGCACCGCCCATGTTGATGGCGACATCATTGCCCATTACCTGGCAGCACAGCATGGTCATGGCTTCAGACTGGGTGGGATTGACCTTGCCGGGCATAATGGAGCTGCCAGGTTCATTCTCAGGAAGTTTCAATTCACCTATGCCGCAGCGCGGGCCGGAGGCGAGCCAACGGATATCATTGGCGATTTTCATTAATGAAGCGGCCAGTGTTTTGAGTGCGCCGTGCGCATGTACCAGCGCATCATTGGATGCGAGTGCTTCAAATTTATTGGGTGCGGTGACAAACGGCTGATCCGTCAACTTGCTGAGTTCTGCTGCGACGCGTTTGGCGAATTCAGGGTGTGCATTCAGTCCGGTGCCCACTGCTGTGCCCCCCAATGCCAATTCATACAAATGCGGCAAGGCCGCTTCTACATGCACCAAACCGTGATCCAATTGTGACACATAGCCAGAGAACTCCTGCCCCAGGGTGAGTGGCGTGGCGTCCTGCAAATGGGTCCGCCCAATTTTGACGATAGGGGAAAATTCCTCAACTTTGCTTGACAGTGTTTGGCGCAAAAGACGTATGGCGGGGATTAGTTTCTGGTGTAGCACGTTTATGGCGGCCACATGCATGGCGGTTGGAAATACATCGTTGGATGATTGGCCTTTGTTGACCGCATCGTTGGGATGAATCTTGCGATCCGCGCCGCGTCCACCACCGAGCAATTCTGAAGCACGGTTTGCCAACACTTCGTTCATGTTCATGTTGGTTTGTGTGCCGGAACCTGTCTGCCAAATGACGAGCGGAAATTCATTGGTATGCTGACCGGCAATGACTTCATCCGCAGTATGAATAATTGCCTCCGCGCTGACTGTATCCAGCAAACCCAGATCTTGATTCACCTGGGCAGCGGCACGTTTAACTAACGCCAATGCATGCAACAAGGCAAAGGGCATATGTTCATTGGAAATCTTGAAATTCTGCAAGGAGCGCTGCGTTTGTGCCCCCCACAACGCATTGGCAGGTACTTGTACCGCGCCCATGGCATCGCGTTCTTCCCGATAAGCCATCCGTTTTAACCCTCCACCTCTAGAAAAGTGCCCTTTTCATTCAATCGCACCGACACACAGCCGGTGCAGCAAAAAACAAATTTATTCCCAGCTCAATGCACCCCCTGTTTGGTACTCTGTCACACGTGTTTCGAAGAAATTTTTCTCTTTCTTCAGGTCCATCATTTCTGACATCCAGGGGAATGGATTATTGGCATCTTCATAAATCGCATCC
Source organism: uncultured Nitrosomonas sp. (assembly GCA_963975255.1). Lineage (GTDB taxonomy): Bacteria > Pseudomonadota > Gammaproteobacteria > Burkholderiales > Nitrosomonadaceae > Nitrosomonas. The sequence goes on from CAXBGL010000214.1 coordinate 2,182, forward strand.
AAACCAATCTGCTGACAACGACGATTGGCGATATAACGCAAATATGCTTTAAACATAGGCGCATTCATACCCAGCACACCACGTGGCATGGTGTCTTCTGCGTAACGATATTCCAGTTCCACACCTTTACGCATAAGCTCAGCAATTTCAGTGCGGAATGCTTTGGTCCAGAGCTGCGGATTCTCCATCTTGATTTGGTTGATCACATCAATACCAAAATTACAATGCATCGATTCATCACGCAGAATATACTGATATTGCTCGGATGAACCCGTCATTTTATTTTGCCGACCCAATGCCAGAATTTGGGTAAAGCCAACATAAAAGAACAAGCCTTCCATAATGCAGGCAAATACAATCAAACTTCTTAATAATTGTTGATCTGCTTCCAAAGTACCCGTTTTGAAGTGGGGATTCGTTAGGATGTCAATAAATGGAATCAAAAACTCATCTTTTTCACGAATAGAGGACACTTCATGATACGCATTGAAAATCTCACCTTCATCCAACCCCAAAGATTCAACAATATATTGATAAGCGTGCGTGTGAATAGCTTCTTCAAATGCCTGACGCAATAGATATTGGCGACACTCTGGGTTAGTAATGTGCCGATAAGTACCCAGCACAATATTATTCGCCGCCAACGAATCTGCGGTGACAAAAAACCCCAGGTTACGTTTAACGATAAGACGTTCGTCATCAGTCAAACCATTGGGATCTTTCCACAGTTCAATATCGCGACTCATGTTAATTTCTTGTGGCATCCAATGGTTTGCGCAAGCAGATAGATACTTGTCCCATGCCCATTTATATTTAAACGGCACCAATTGGTTGACATCTGCACTACAGTTAATGATGCGTTTATCTTCTACTTTTACACGGCGGTGGATGTTATCAGCAGACTGATTTACGTCATTTTCTGACCTGGGTGCATCCAGTATTTCATCCTCTGCTGTAGGATGCACAGCGTGCAATGGCAGTCCAGTCGCTTGCGTATCACCACTCAACATTCCTGGTTGCAATGTCTTATCTGATTGAACGGGTTCATCTTCAAATATCAGCATTATTTCATTCCTTTTAATTTCGACTGCAACAAATATTGTTTTTGTTGCAACACCTGGTTAAACTTTAATTTTCTCAATATATTTATGCGTCGATTATTGACAGGATTCACATTCCGCATCATCAATACCGCAGTATTGAATTTGTGTTGCTTCCGAATCCGCCTCTACGGGCACTG
>CAXBGL010000215.1:0-3406 GCA_963975255.1 uncultured Nitrosomonas sp.
TAAAGGAGCTTATTGAAAATTTTTAGATGGTGGGGTTAGACGCTTACCATTCAGCATGCAGTGTGGCTCCACCATCGATTTAACTTAAGTCATCGTGATATCGAAGACCTGTTAGCTGAAAAGGAATCGCAGTAACGCACAAATCGATTCGTCTATGGTGCAATAAGTTTGGATCAGCTTATGTTAAGAAACTGAGACGCCAACACCAGGGATACGGCAACACTTTCTTCTTTGATGAAGTATTCGTAAAGATTCAAGGCAAGCAACTGTACTTGTGGCGAGCGATAGACCAAGACGGTGAAGTGGTCGATATTTTGCTACAAGCACTCAGGGATGGCAAAGCTGTTAAGCGTTTTCTCAATAATTGCCGAAATGAACCTACAAAAATTGTCACTGATAAGTTGAAAAGCTACGGCTTTGCTCAGCGAGAACTTGTCCCAGACGCGATTCACGATACTTTCCAATACGCCAACAATCGTGCTGAGCTTTCACATCAGCTAACTCGGGTAAGAGAACGAAGTATGTGCCGGTTCAAATCAATAGATGAGGCTAAACGATTCCTGGATGTGCATGCTGCCGTGTACAATCTTATTTAATCTTGGCCGTCATCTAGTGTCTGCCAGTCATTATCGGGATTTGAGGCAAGGGCTTTTGCGTCTTGAAATAAGGTTACCTTAGTATAAAGGTAAAATCCCAGGGTTCCGTACCTTATATTCCGCTATTGTCACCCAGATACAGTTAACTTGGCAGTACCCAGCGGAACAAATGGGTTATTTACCGCGGCAGGGCTTGCCCTCATATTGACGCCGATGCAGAACGTATTCCTTGCCGTTCCAGCGCACCACCGGAAAGCAAAAACCCGGTCCGCCGATCTCGATGTCGGGCCAACCGCCTGCGCCCTTGGTACTCAGTAATATCGGGATACCGGTATCTTGGGTGATGAGTTTCCAACTGCCGTTGGCCTGTTTGCTGACGAGCCTGTAACCGGCGGCGGTATTCCCGTAGCAAAATGTGCCCCCTTCGGTAATGATCGCCTCCGGACGGCCATCACTGTTGACGTCGCGCACCTCCTGGACGCCCCCGGTGTGTAGGTGGGTGTTGGGTCGCCGCAGGCGCGCCATTGCTTTCCCGTGAGCGTAAAGCCGGCCACCTCGTCATCCGGCGAAAGCATCGCTGTTGCGGCGAGAGCGGTCGAGCAACAAAGTATGACCAGCGAGAATGCAAACAAGGTGCGCATTTTCATCGCACATCCTCCGTTGTGAATTGTATGGTCAAGAACAAGGTGCATAGATTCTTTTATCGTGACTCCCGTGCATTTAACAAAGAAGATTATGCCGCGACTTCAGCATATGCGCATAGCGTATAGGAAAAACAAACCATCTTTTCCATGAGAATTTAATGTACCGAAGGCTAGATCGGTTGTCAAACGCCGTGATGATCGCTCGAAAAATGACTGCATTCAAGTTCAATCGGTATAAAAAACCAGATATTTGGATGCATTTGAGGCGAAAGGCGCGCAAGGGACATGATCAGCTCAATCATGAAGAACACTGAAAATTTCAAGATTGGGATCAGATAAGCTTGGAATCAAACAGGTTCGAAGATATCGTATGTCTTTTCGGGTGATCACGGCGGTGCCCGAGTGGATAATCCAAGATGATCAAGAATCTTCGTGATCATGCCGATCAGATAGAGTTACTGGGCTGGCATGCGCACACAGGTAATCCAAAGACAACTTCTTTCGTGTATGACGAAGAAGATAGCATGCAAGTCTTCGTGAAAAAGCTGAAGAATACGCGCGTGAAAATACCAGCCTTGCATCAGACTTATCACTTAGAGTTATTGTCGGCGGCTGAATATGCGCTGCAACGGATCCTGTCGGTAGTACAGAGTTAACTGCTGATAAACATCCGGATACAAGTGATGTAGGCGCGCCGGTTGTTCGAAAAAAACCTCGGTGACTACCGCAAAGAATTCCGCGGGGCTTTCAGCAGCATAGGAATCAATTACCGTGTGGTGGTGGTGTTCGATCTGATGATACAGGTTGTCATAGGCCTGAGATAATGATGCCGTCCAGTTTTCCCGCCGCATATTCGCGTGCAAGGGTGGCATACCGTTAGCAGCGCCATTAAGCATATCGAGCTTGTGTGCGAATTCATGCAGGATGACGTTGGAGGCCGAACCATGCGGGTGAGCAGGCTTTGCATCAGCCCAGGACAGAATCACCGGGCCACGGCTCCAGGCCTCGCCGCCCAAGGTGCGGCGGGTTTCATGGATGACACCTGCCGTGTCGCGTTCTTCCCGAGTTACGACAAAGGTGTCCGGATAGACTATAACCTCGATCCATCCGTCGAAGTCATCGATGTCGAGATTCAGGATCAGCAAGCAAGCTTGCGCAGCGATATACACACGCATGGAGGCATCGACAGATAAACCACCCGCGCCGGCGATGGTCTTTTCATGCAAGAACAGGCTGGTGAGTTTGCGTAATCGATGCTGTTCTTTACGATCAAGTCGCGCCAGCGTCGGCGATGATTCCATACACGCTTGCCACAGCAGATACGGGATGCGCGAACGATACAGAACATGTTGCAGCCAAGCACGGTGTAGACGTTTCAGCATGGTTTCATTTCTCGGCCTAATAACAATTTGTAAATAGCGGAGATGGTATGGACGCCTCCCTCCCTACGGGGAGCAGGGGCAAGCAATACGAATTAAGTTAGAGCCCCTCGCGAACCTGACGGCATCTACGTGCCAAAGTGGAGATAATGAAATCTTTCCACAAACGGACGGAGGGGCTGCAATGAATTTTACGACATATGGGTTGGATATCGCAAAGCGAGTTTTTCAATTGTACTGGGTAACGCACGGGAGCGGCGAGATTCATAACCGCAAGTTTGGCAAGAAGGAACTGCTGGAGTTTCTGGCGCAACGAGAAGCTGGGCTGATTGCAATTGAGGCGTGCGGTAGCGCGCACTGGTGGCGGCGCAAACTTATGGCACTGGGGCATGAAGTAAAACTTATTCATGCCAAGTTTGTCCTTCCCTTTGTGCAAAGCAACAAGACTGATGCGGCGGATGCCAAGGCAATCTGGACAGCGGTAAGGCAACCGGGTATGCGCACGGTAGCGGGTAAAACAGAAGATCAACAAGCGATGTTGGCACTGCACCGGATGAGATTGTCGCTGATCAAGTTCCGTACCATGCAAGTGAACCAGCTGCGCGGTTTGCTCTACGAGTTCGGTATTACGTTGAAAGGTGGACGGCAAGCGGGATTGGCAGAAATACAACAGCGCATGGCTGAACTCGAAGAAATTGTTCCTAGTATGCTGTTTGAGGCAGTAAAGGAACAGATAAACAACCCCGTGGCAAGACCACGGGGTATTAAAAAAGTGTAAGTTGACGCA
>CAXBGL010000216.1:0-3065 GCA_963975255.1 uncultured Nitrosomonas sp.
CGTCAACTTACACTTTTTTAATACCCCGTGGTCTTGCCACGGGGTTGTTTATTATCCTGCTTTCTTAACCAGTGATAGACTTGGAAGCTGAATTCTCCTTACTTACCTTCAATAGAGCACAATATGAATAAAATTTATCTGTTGATTTTAACTGTTATTTTAAGCGTATTCAGTACAAATTTATGTGCTGATCTAAAAACGGATCGAGCCGTAGTCAGAAATGACGGTACAGAACAAGTTGTTGCTGTCGCCAGTTTTCAAGAACCTATTGCCGGTGACCTTTATATTGCGACCCAAGTGAACGGCGCATTATTATTTATTCTTAATGACGGCAAAGGGTTTTCTACAATACCTGCCCCATTTCAGGCGAATAGTGACTTTTCGACAGATCTCATTGTATTGGATGAACCGGGCCAAGGTATCTCAGCTGGGCGTTATCCTCTCTATAAAGTTGTCACCCAATCGGATACAGATCCACTCGATTTTAGAAATTGGATAGGTGGCTTGAATGGACTGCATAGTATCAATTTTATGATTGGTTTATCCAGTGATGAAACGCAGGATTTAGATGAAGATGGATTTCCTGATGACGACTTAAATCGGGATGGCTTTCATGATGATGATATGAATCGGGATGGATTCCATGATGATGGAGAGACTTTGGCAAAAAATAAAGGGTGCTTCGATTGTCATACGGTGAATAGTCAGCTAGTTGGCCCAGCATTTAGGGAAATTGCAGCAAAATTTGAGAATAATGCAGAAAACCTTGCGAATATCATACTCAATGGAAGTCGTGAGGAGACAAACCCCATAACACTGAGTGAGGTTGAATCTAGAACGCTTGCGGACTGGCTTTTGTCACTCATTTAGATTTTTCATCCATTCAACATTAGGAACCGCACTTTAATTTCCTACCCATAAAGAATAAACCAATGGCCCAATATGTAATGTCCATGCTCCGCGTGAGCAAGATTGTCCCGCCCAAGCGTCATATTATCAAAGATATTTCACTCAGCTTTTTCCCTGGCGCAAAAATTGGCCTATTGGGTCTGAATGGTTCAGGAAAGTCCACCGTGCTGAAAATCATGGCGGATGTAGACAAAGAACATGATGGCGAGGTGCAGCGCTTACCCAACATCCGTATTGGTTATCTGCCGCAGGAACCACAACTGAATCTTGAACACAACGTGCGCCAGGAAGTGGAAGAAGGTTTAGGCGAAGTGATGCAAGCGCAAAAGAAACTGGACGAAGTCTATGCGGCTTATGCCGAAGAGGATGCCGACTTCGATGCCTTGGCTGCCGAGCAGGCACGCTTGGAAGCAATTGTTGCTACCGCGGGCAGTGATACCGAACACCAGATGGAGATCGCGGCCGATGCGCTGCGTTTACCGCCATGGGATGCAGCGATCAAGAATCTTTCCGGTGGTGAAAAACGTCGCGTCGCTTTGTGCAAATTGTTGCTAGAAAAACCCGACATGTTACTGCTGGACGAACCGACCAATCATCTGGATGCTGAATCAGTGGAATGGCTGGAACAATTCCTGGTGCGCTTCCCGGGTACCGTAGTGGCGGTGACGCATGATCGGTATTTTCTTGATAACGCCGCTGAATGGATACTCGAACTCGACCGTGGTCATGGCATACCCTGGAAGGGTAACTACTCAAGCTGGCTAGAGCAGAAAGAAGCGCGTTTGGAGCAAGAAAATAAGCAGATCGACGCGCACATGAAGTCGATGAAACAAGAGCTAGAATGGGTGCGGCAAAATCCGAAAGGACGCCAGGCAAAATCCAAAGCACGACTCGCACGTTTTGAAGAACTTAATTCACAGGATTACCAGAAGCGCAACGAAACACAGGAGATCTTTATTCCCGTAGGCGAACGATTGGGCAATGAAGTTATCGAGTTCGACAGTGTTTCCAAAGCTTATGGTGATCGTCTGCTGATTGAAAACCTGAGCTTCAAGGTGCCACCGGGTGCGATTGTGGGCATTATCGGCCCGAATGGCGCAGGTAAATCCACTCTGTTCAAAATGATCACTGGCAAAGAACAGCCGGATACTGGTGAAGTGAAAATAGGTTCTACGGTTAAGATTGCGCATGTCGATCAGTCACGTGATGATTTGAAGAACGACAAAACCGTATTTGACGCCATTTCTGATGGCAACGATATTCTCACTGTTGGTAAATACACCACCCCGGCACGCGCCTATTTGGGCCGCTTTAACTTTAAGGGTGGCGACCAGCAAAAAATCATCGGCCAGCTTTCCGGTGGTGAACGCGGGCGCCTGCATCTGGCGCAAACGTTAATATCGGGCGGGAATGTATTGCTATTGGATGAGCCCTCCAATGATCTCGACGTAGAAACCCTGCGTGCATTGGAAGATGCACTGCTGGAATTTGCTGGTTGCGTACTGGTTATCTCCCACGACCGTTGGTTCCTAGACCGCATCGCCACCCATATCCTCGCAGCGGAAGGTGAATCGCAATGGACATTCTTCAACGGCAATTATCAGGAATACGAAGCGGACAAGAAGAAGCGTCTGGGTGAAGAAGGTGCGAAACCGAAGCGAATTCGGTATAAGCCAATTAGTCGGTGATGGTTTTTTTGTTAAATAGATACCTTCTTTGAACTTGCGATTCCCCGTGGTCTTGCCACGGGGAGGATTATAGTTTGTGTTTTTGAAGTCAGCGTAGCGCGCCGTTTTCGGTTTTCTGCGCCGTAATACCCCGCGGTCTTGCCGCGGGGATAGGTGCAGGGCGCGCGGAGCAAATTTATTAAGATAAGTTTTTATGTAACTGGCAATGTCCAGAATGTCATGTTTCGGCAGACTTTTATTCGTGCTGCAATAAAAAGAAATCTCAAAGGCGGTGCATCAAATGATGCAAAGAATCACCAGCAAGTTCATTGTTCTCTTGAGGGAAATGAATTGGCTGTTAATGAAATGATTAATAAACTTCAGGAAGGTAAACGAATCAACTCTTGGAACGCTTATGTTAATGAATTACATTATTATCACTACTGTCCCGTTAACATCTAATAGAGGCGGCCTGATTCAGCTTAAATT
>CAXBGL010000217.1:0-3016 GCA_963975255.1 uncultured Nitrosomonas sp.
AGGCATCAGAAAACTCATCCAGTATGCTTGCGTTTGGCTCAGCTACCCTCATAGTGCAGCAACCAGCGCTTGATATCCAAAGGTTGTCCTGAGCTTGCATTCATAAAGCCACCCAGTCCCCCATTCTTAGCAATCACACGATGGCAAGGGATTACTATAGGAATCTTGTTAGCACCACAGGCTCCGCCTACCGCGCGCGGCGCAGAGTGCAGTTGTGCCGCTATGTCTGCATAACTACAGGTCTTGCCACTGGGAATGGTCTGAATGACCTGCCATACACGACGCTGGTGCGGCGTCCCGCTAATATGCAGGGATAAATTAAAAGAAAAGTTAGCGTCCATTAGGTACGTCTGGATCTGTTTAGAGACTTCCTTAGCAAGGGGATTCTGGGGTACCAGAGGAGGTGTTTCAAGCGGCAAGTAATCAATATCCGTGAGCCAGTCTTCTTCTGTACAGATACCCAATACGGCAAACGGCGTTACCAGTTTCGCTTGATACGTCTTATTTAATCGAATTGCCAAGTTATTCTTAGGTTTACGCATAACCCCGGGTTCATTCCACAATAAGAATTGTGTCAATATTGCCACACTGTTAGAAACGTGACACAGGAAATTAACCCAGAACTTTAAATACACCCCCCATCAATTTCGCATTGATGGGGGGTGTGCTGTATGAGTCGATAACTTATATACTTTAAAACAGAAATATCTGTGTATTATTTCCCACTTAAAGATGTCAACAATAACAAATCATTCAGCCTTTTAACAAATGCTGCAGGGTCTTCAGGTTGCCCACCCTCGGCGAGTAATGCCTGATCGAACAGAATATGCGTCCAGTCATCAAAATGCTGCTCTTCTGTTTTCAAGCGTTGAACCATTGGATGGTGTGGGTTAATTTCGAGAATAGGCTTAGCGTGGTTGACTGCTTGCCCGGCCTGTTTGAGTAAGCGCTCCAGATTACCACCCATATCATGGGTATCCGCAACCAGACAAGCGGGCGACTCTGTCAGACGCAAGGTAATACGTACTTCTTTCACTTGTTCTTCCAGTGATTTCTGCATTTTCTCAGTTAGTTCTTGATAATCAGTGGTTTCTTTTTCACGCTCTTCTTTCTCGGCTTCGTCTTCGAGATTACCCAGATCCAGACCACCTTTGGCGACTGATTGCAGTTGCTTGCCGTCGAATTCTGTCAGATTTGAGACCAACCACTCATCCACGCGCTCGGACAGTAACAACACTTCAATCCCTTTCTTACGAAAGACCTCTAAATGCGGACTACTTTTCGCTGCTTTAAGATTATCCGCAGTCACGTAATAAATTTTTTCCTGTTCTTCTTTCATGCGCCCTACATAATCACTCAACGATACAGCAGGTTCATCTGAGTCACTATGCGTCGAAATAAAGCGTAACAACTTGGCAATACGTTCACGATTCGCAAAATCTTCGCCAACGCCTTCCTTGAGAACCTGGCCAAATTCTTTATAAAAAGTTTTAAATTTCTCTTTACCTTCCTCTTCCTTATTTTTGGCCAAATCTTCGATGAGTCCTAGTACCTTCTTGACTGCACCTGCCCGAATGGTTTCAATATCCCTTGATTCTTGCAATATCTCGCGAGAAACATTCAAAGGCAAGTTGTTGGCATCGATTACACCCCGAATAAAACGCAGATAATTAGGCAATAACTTTTCCGCATCCTCCATGATAAACACGCGCTGCACATAGAGCTTGATGCCATGGCGGTGTTCACGGTCAAACATATCAAAAGGCGCACGTGCGGGAATATAGAGTAACTGGGTATACTCTTGTTTGCCTTCTACGCGGGCATGAACATATGCCAGCGGTGGCTCAAAATCATGCGCCACATGCTTATAAAATTCGTTATATTGCTCTGGTGTGATTTCATTCTTGGCGCGTGCCCATAACGCACTCGCCTGGTTAATCGTTTCATCTTCATCAGAAACAATATTTTTGCTTTCTTCCTTCGACCACTCTTCTTTCTTCATCACAATGGGTAACGTGATGTGATCTGAATATTTACGGATTATAGTACGTAGCTGCATACCATTCGCTAACGCTTCTTCTTCCTCACGCAAATGCAGGACTATTTCGGTGCCACGTTTCTCTTTCTCCACCGTCTCCAGCGTGTAATCCCCTTCACCACTGGATTCCCAGCGCACACCATGCTCAGCAGTCAATCCAGCGCGGCGCGTCGTCAGGGTTACTTTATCGGCTACAATAAATGCCGAGTAAAAGCCAACACCAAACTGACCAATTAAGTTGGCATCTTTGACCTGATCACCCGATAATGAATCAAAAAATTCACGTGTGCCAGATTTTGCAATGGTACCAATGTGATCAATGACTTCTTGTCTGGACATACCAATACCATTATCGGTAATCGTAATGGTGCGTGCATCGGCATCACAACTGACACGGATATCAAGATCCGAATCGGATTCATACAGTGCCGCATCCGTTAAACCTTCAAAACGGAGCTTATCCGCAGCATCTGATGCATTGGAAATCAGTTCACGTAAAAAAATTTCCTTATTGCTATACAGGGAATGAATCATCAACTTTAAAAGTTGCTTGGCTTCAGCCTGAAAACTCATTTTTTCTTTTGTTGTTTCAGCTACTTTTGTTGTTTCAGCTTGCACGGTTCTCTCCTTGAAAAATTGTGTTGGATAAATGGGGACAAATCACGAAAATTCAAGTTAAACTGGGTCACAGGATCGCGAATCAATTCATGCGCCAAAGTTGGCTGGCAAGAATTCACCGTTTCATCTTCAATTTAAGATCAGCATCAATGGGAATTTCTACTATAAAGCCATGCGATAAACCAAAGGATAACCATATTGAATTATACGCAACCCATAAAAAAACAGCCTCTAGAAAAACTTATTTTCTAGAGGCTGTTTTTAATTACTGCTTTGCTTTTTACTCGATATAAAATCAATCTAAGTTTAACTTGTGATTCCCCGTGGTCTTGCCACGGGGATCTAATTAGTCTTTAGAAT
>CAXBGL010000218.1:0-2978 GCA_963975255.1 uncultured Nitrosomonas sp.
ATACCCCGTGGTCTTGCCACGGGGTTGTTTATTCATAATAGTAATCAATTAGGTAGTGAGTAATTGATTAGATTGCGATAATGTTATGTCTACACAAGACACCTGTTGTACGATTGTTCCTTATTTCAAAGTTTCCAATGATCAATTGGAAGATTTCAAGAAACTATGTAAGCAATTTGTTGCCAAGACAAGTGAAGAAAAGAAATGTCGCTATTATGGATTTAGCTTTGATGGTAATGAAGTATGTTGTAGAGAAGGCTATGAGGATGCAGCGGGTTTATTTGCACATCTGGATAATGTCGGTGCATTACTGGAACAGGCACATAAGATTGCGAGCATTACACGCTTAGAAGTGCATGGGCCAGAAGAAGAGTTAATGAAGTTGCGGGGTCCACTTGTGGCATTGAAACCACGCTTCTTTACCCTCGAATTTGGCTTCCGTCGCGAATTATCTGATTAAGTTGGTGATGCCAATATAATTTCTTCAATTCAGTTAGATTGAACGGTTTTTTCAATTGCATCAACCATCATTGCCGCGACATTGAAGCCGCTCTGGTGGGTGATTTCTTGCATACCAGTCGGGCTGGTAATATTAATTTCAGTTAAAAAGTCTCCAATCACATCCAGCCCAACCAGCATCAGTCCTCGATCCAATAATACTGGACCCAAAGCCTCAGCAATACTTTTGTCACGTGCGGTTAATGGTTGTGCTACGCCTGTACCCCCTGCTGCAAGATTGCCACGTGTTTCACCTGGTTTTGGAATACGTGCCAATGCATAAGGTACTGCTTTCCCCGCGATCAGAAGAATGCGTTTATCTCCCTGCGCAATTTCAGGAAGGTAGCGTTGTGCCATGATTGTTCGGGTGCCATAGTGAGTCAGCGTTTCAATAATGACATTGGTATTGTGATCGGCATTGTGGACACGAAATACGTTGGCGCCACCCATACCATCAAGTGGTTTCAATATAATGTCGCGGTGATTGTCTAGGAAATCCAGTATCAACTGTGCTTGGCTGGTTACCAAAGTCGGTGCTATAAATTGCGGAAATTTTGCGATGGATAATTTTTCATTATTATCACGAATTGCTTGTGGACTATTGATGATGCATGCACCCTGGTTTTCAGCCAGTTCCAGTAAGTATGTACTGTAAATATACTCCATATTAAATGGAGGGTCTTTGCGTATCAGTACGGCATCAAATTCTTGTAAGGGTATTTCTTTACGCTCGGTTATTTGGTACCAATGACCATCAGGGGCAACTTCATCAATTAATTCCAGGTTATGCGCGAAACTAATGACACGATTGTCTTTCCAGGCAAGATCCGCCTGATAGATAACAAAAATTTTATGATTGCGAGCCGCTGCTTCACGCATCATGACAAAGCTTGAGTCTTTACTTATTTTGATTGAGTCTAGCGGGTCAAGAATAAAGGCGAGTTTCATTAGCGATTACGCAGAAATTGCATTCTTAGCGATCTCATGATCATTCCGTTCTAACTCTAATGCTGCTGCCAGTAGTGCCAATCGAGCGACGACACCGTATGCATAGAAGCGATTGGGGATGCAATCGGGTTGAGCGGTGCAATTCGGCAGTAGACTGGTTGTTTCAAAGGCCAGTGGTACAAAATGCATGCCAGGGGCATTCAGGTTTTCGTCGATGCCACGGCCAGTATGAACCCGATAGAATCCGCCCACCACATGGTTATCGACCATATAAACAACCGGTTCTGCTACGGCCTGGTTGATGCTTTCAAATGTATACACACCTTCTTGTACCAGTACATTTGATAGGGGTTGGCCTTCCTTTATTAGCGTCATTTTGTTGCGTTGTTTACGGTTGAGTGTATAAATGTCAGCACCATCTTTAACGGTCATGATGCCCATTCCATATGTACCCGAGTCAGCTTTTACAATAACAAAAGGTTTCTCCTTGACACCATACTGTGTATATTTTTCCTGGATATTAGATAAAATTTTATGTGTCGCATGTGCGACACAGTCTTCCCCTTTTTTTTCACGAAAGTTTATTTTTCCACAAGATGTAAAACGTGGGTTAATGAGCCAAGGGTCAATGCCAATCAAATCAGAAAATTCTTGAGCGATATGGTCATAAGCTGCAAAATGCTGAGATTTGCGCCGTGTACTCCAACCTGCATGCAACGGTGGAATAACCACTTGTTCTAGATTCTGTAGGATATCGGGGATACCTGTTGAAAGATCGTTGTTGAGCAATATGGTACATGGGTCGAAATTATTAACGCTTAATCGATTGTTTATACGTGTAATGGGTTCCAGTGTAAGGATGGTGCCATTCGTCAGATCGATTTCGGTAGCTTGGGTTATTTCAGGTAACAATGAGCCAATACGAACATGCATACCTGCATACTGCAGAATTTTTTGTAATGTTGCTACATTTTGTAAGTAAAAAATATTGCGTGTATGATTTTCAGGAATCAATAATACACTGTGTGCATCGGGACATATTTTTTCTACAGCGATCATCACAGCTTGTACACATAGTGGAATGAAATCCTGATTGAGGTTGTTAAAGCCACCCGGAAATAAATTGGTATCGACAGGCGCCAACTTGAAGCCACTATTACGTAGGTCTACTGAACAATAAAAGGGTACATTATGATCTCGCCATTTTCCGCGTAACCAATGCTCAATAGTCGGCATGGCATTGAGGATACGATTTTCTAAGTCAAGAATGGGGCCACGCAGGGCGGTGGAAAGGTGAGGTGTCGGCATCGCAATATATGTATAAGATCAGTCCCATTATAGCATCGCATGTTATCTTAGGTAATTGGTGACCTACGGGATTGAACCATCGTTTTCAGACAAGGGTTTTAATTTTTGAGGCGCATATTGATTTTACTGAGTCAGTCTGAATCTGAATAAATTAGCGCTTTGTTATTTTTAAACTTGTGATTCCCCGTGGTCTTGCCACGGGGATCTAATTAGTCTTTAGAATG
>CAXBGL010000219.1:0-2931 GCA_963975255.1 uncultured Nitrosomonas sp.
TGGTTGCAAGATTGGCCAATAAAAACAGATTTTGAGTTTTCACACAGCCTGGACCTGATGCAGACGGCGCGTTATTTGACTGGATATTTTTATCTGTTTTGACCCAGAGGTCGCTGTATCTGAGTAGGTAATCCTACCTTGGGAATCTTTATTACGATAAATTTCTGTTGCAAAGGTGGTTTGTGAGATAAGACTACAAACCAACATGCTGGTTAATATGTTTGCAAAACGCATATATTTATTCTCATTGAACTATCACTATCACAATCGATTAATGAGTATTTCTAAAAGAGTGATGAAGGGAAAGGCGCTATAAAATGATTGTCCATGGAAAATATGGCAAAATGGCGCAGTTTGGTGTTGCGTGATAAGACTACAATACAGTATTGCCACACTTGCGAAGGACTAGGACCATTGCCAGAATATATCTGAGTAGCAATCAAAATTATATTTATCGTAATGAATCAATTAAGTATGTATACCGTTGCCTGAGCGGTAAAAAAGCAAGCATTGTACACAGAGAGCGTTATTTCTAATGGGAATCGATAAAATTATCGACACGGCCTTTGAGCCAGTTTCACATGCAGTCGCATCTGTTATTTTCTATAGTATTCCAATAATGGGATTGGATATCAAATTAGTTTTAGTGTGGCTTGTGTTGGCAGCTCTTTTTTTTACAGTATATTTTAGTTTCGTCAATATCCGTTGTTTTAAGCACGCAATTGATGTCTTGTATGGCAAATACGATGATCAAGATGCTGAAGGGCAGATTAATCGTTTTCAAGCACTCATGACAGCTCTTTCGGGAACAGTAGGGTTGGGAAATATTGCTGGTGTGGCGGTTGCCATATCAGTAGGTGGTCCTGGTGCGGCATTTTGGATGGCTGTCATGGGTATATTCGGTATGTCCACTAAGTTTGTCGAAGTGACGCTGGGTGTTAAATATCGTCAACATGGCTCTAAGCGTCATCCAGAAATGATTTCCGGTGGACCCATGTATTACTTACGCAATGCGTTTGATCGTTACCGTATACCCTATTTGGGTAAATTTATGGCGGGGTTATTTGCGGTATGTTGTATTGGCGGTACAGTAGGTGCCGGTGGTTTGTTCCAGGCTAATCAGGCTTACCAGCAGGCACTTACTGTAACAGGCGGGGATGCCAGTTTTTTGGCTGATAAAGGCTGGTTATTTGGTTTGTTTATGGCGATTTTGGTTGGGTTGGTTATTATTGGTGGAATCCAATGGATTGCAGCAGTTGCCAGTCGAGTCGTTCCCGTCATGGCAATTATATATATTGTTGCTGGTTTTGTCGTGATTGGCTGTCACTATGCGTCGATTCCTGAAGCCATGCTGACTATTTTTGAAATGGCGCTTTATCCACAAGCGGGGCTTGGGGCCATGATGGGTGCTTTATTAATGGGTGTGCAACGTGCTTCGTTTTCGAACGAGGCAGGTTTGGGTTCTTCAGCCATTGCACACAGTGCAGTTAAAACCAATCAACCGGTTAGTCAAGGCATGGTGGGAATGCTTGGTCCGTTTATTGACACGGTCATAATCTGTACGGTCACCGCACTTGTTATCGTTATATCAGGAACTTATGTTGAGGGGAATGGCATGGAAGGTGTGGAGCTAACATCGCGTGCTTTTGCTTCGGGTATTTCATGGTTTCCCTACGTTTTATCATTGACGGTTTTTCTATTTGCCTATTCGACCATGATATCTTGGTCGTACTATGGATTAAAATGCACGACTTATCTTTTTGGAGAGCAAGATATCGTGGAGGGTATCTATAAGGTGATCTTCTGTATGTTCATTGTTATGGGTGCTTCTGCTGAACTCTCCAATATTATTTTATTCACAGATTCAATGGTTTTTGCTATGGCTATTCCAAATATAATTGGGTTGTATTTGTTAGCGCCCGAGATAAAGCAAGATCTAAAAATTTATTTACAAAATATTGTGAAGAAATAAAAATATTATCTGGGAAAACCTAAGAATTGCTTCGATATCTGATAATTGGACAATATCTGAAGTTAAACTGGATTAGAATGAGACCTCTTTTAATTAATCAACGATAAAATTTTAGGCAGCATGATACCCGAAACCTTAATCGAGGTTAACAATCTGAATTTTTCTTATGGCCCGCGTGCAATCCTAAAAGGCGCCAATATGACAATGCCACGTGGCAAGGTCATTGCCATTATGGGTGGCAGTGGTTCTGGAAAAACAACGTTACTGAAACTGATTAGTGGCGAAGTCAGGCCTTCTTCTGGACAAGTTAAAGTTGCCGGTCAAGTTGTTCATGAACTCAATAGAGATGCACTGTTTAAATTGCGTCGGAAAATGGGTATGTTGTTTCAATTTGGCGCATTATTCACTGACTTATCTGTATTTGACAATGTGGCGTTCCAGATGCGTGAGCACACTAATTTACCAGAATCCATGATTCGTGATCTGGTATTAATGAAACTCCATGCAGTTGGATTACGCGGGGCACATGAGCTAATGCCTGCTGAACTTTCAGGCGGTATGGCGCGGCGTGTCGCTTTAGCACGTTCTATCGCGCTGGATCCAATGCTTGTTATGTATGATGAGCCATTCACGGGTCTGGATCCAATTTCCCTGAGTGTTATTGGCAGCTTAATTCGGCGTTTGACCGATGCATTGGGTATGACATCCATTATCGTAACCCATGACGTAGAGGAGTCTTTTAAAATCGTTGATTATGTGTATTTTATAGCAGATGGTGTGATTGCTGCAGAGGGTACACCGGAAGAACTGAATGAGTCGGAGACGCCCTTTGTACATCAGTTTATACATGGTGAAGAAGATGGGCCCGTCCCATTCCACTATCCTGTGCAAGCATATAAAAATGATTTGAACTTGTGATTCCCCGTGGTCTTGCCACGGGGATCTAATTAGTCTTTAGA
>CAXBGL010000220.1:0-2903 GCA_963975255.1 uncultured Nitrosomonas sp.
ATATGGTGACGCAGGTGACGACCGCCTAACGGGGGGTCTGAACGCTGATAGCCTCTGGGGGGGGACAGGCGAAGATCAATTGGGAGGCAGCGCTGGCAGTGATGCTCTGTATGGCGGCGAAGGTAACGACCAGCTTTTTGGAAACGCCGGCGCGGATGTGATGGAAGGCGACGGCGGAAACGACAGGCTGGCGTGTGGCATAAATAATGACACGCTAAATGGCGGTGCAGGTCGCGACACACTGCAAGGCGACAACGGGTCCGACGTCTTGATTGGGGGTGCAGGAAATGACTTGTTAAAAGGGAACGCAGGCAGTGACATATTAGATGGCGGCGCAGGCGACGATGTCTTATCCGGGGGGATCGGAGCTGATCGATTCAAATACGGGTCAGGCAACGACACAATAATGAATTTCCAAGAAGGCATTGATAAATTAGTCTTGGATCCGAGCTTATGGGGAGGGGGGGCGATTTCGGCATCTCAACTTCATATGTACGTGCAAGAATCTCAATCCGATTATATAACGTTAGATTTCGGTAATGGTAATAGTTTGGACATATTGAATGTGGAAATGATTAGCATTCTCGACGGGGATTTTGAAGTATCATGAGCAAAGGGCTGTTTAATAAACAGGCTCTATTTCCCTAAAGCTCAAGTATATCATTATGGTAGCGGCGCAATAAAATAGAACCAAATAACATAAGCATCAGTGAGATCCCAAAGACGTAAACTGGAGACACGTATGCGGCATCATAGCTATTATAAAAGCCCGCCCGAAGTGTGCCGACAATATGCACTAACGGATTGAACCAAAGCCAGTCACGATATGGTTGCGGCACAGTCTCAAGCGTAAATAATACAGCAGAAATTAGCAATAATGGCCGTGTCATAATGCCGTAGATTCTTTGCCATATTGAAAAATATGATAGTAGGAAGCAGTTCAAGGTCCCAACACCAAGCGCGAGAGCACTCGCCATAGCAATGGCGAGGAGAATAGGCGTTGGTTCCAATGATGTGTGCGTTTCAAATACAGAGGTTATTCCAAGCAGCACGATGAACCCAATAAGAAGCTGGGTAAACAAATTTAAGAAAAACCGTGCAATGATGGCATCGACAAATGTAACACAAGGATATGCAAGTAATTGACGTGAATAATTTATTGATTGTGCAACCTTGGTGCTGATGTCACTAAACACCAGAAATGGGATAAGCCCAGTCGCATAAAACGTAGGAAAATTTGTACCTAATTGGGGGCTGCGGAACCCAATAGAGAAGATCATCGAAAGTAAGACTATGCCCAAGATGGGTTCCGCCAATGCCCAGATATACCCGCCAGGCGATCGGCCATATAGGGTGGACATTTCGCGTAGTATAAGTGCTGCGATAATTCGAGTAGTAGCGAAGGTCACCGTAAAAATGGCTTTCTTGTTGCTGAATTATATAGAAAATTTCATGTGTTTAACGTACTGGTCTTGTATTAAAGTTGCTGTTCAAACTCTTTGTTCCACGACGGTGGTATGGCGGCCCCAAACTTTTCATAAGCAAAGGTATATTGCGGGTGCAGGGCGCGTCTAAACTCCAATTGCACGTCCTCAGGAAGTAAGGCTGGAATACCTTCGTTTCGGCGCATTTCAAATTGAGCAGAAAGAGTGGGAATCCCTATAAACTTGCAGATATCAAAAACTGTACCCTCCAAAAATAGGTTTTCATAAAAAATGTACTTAATGCGGTCTTTTGGTATTACAGATTCTAACTCATTAATGGTTCGTCGATAGTTCGCGCGCTCAATCTTAAATAGACGGTTTGTGATAATCAGGTGCCTGGCTCGAGCTTCACAATTGTGTTGAAACATTTTTGGTTCAGGATTCTGTGACCCGACCGCCATGCGAATCTGTGACCACATTCGATCGACAGGATCACGCATTATGAATATAAATTTTGCGCATCCGATACGTCCCATTTCCGCGAATATCTCGCGATCAAGTATCGCATATGCAGGAGTAATGTCAGCAATTACATCTTGGCATGCATACCTCTGTAACAAGTAAGAGATATAGCCGTGGTGATGACCATCATCGTTTGAATATATTTTTAATAATTTTGCCGTTTCTATCAGGGAGTCTAAGTGTGTATCGTTATGCGAGCCGATGTTAGTGCTAAGTTTACTCGCTAAAATTTGTATAGCGTGGACTCTCGCATCGTGTAACTGCTTAGCTTTTCCATGGATAACGTCAAAGTAGTGTAACTCTTTGCTCTTTGAAAAGTGGATATGTTTACTTTGACGAAGAAGGTGAAAAAGCCATGTTGTACCTGCTTTTTGGGCACCAATGCAAAATAACATTTGAGCATCTTTAGGGAAATGGCAGCTATGCAAAAAAGCCTCTTTCTGTAAATTCTACATGTGCATGTTATACTTATGAAGTTCTATCGCTTCGTTAACATCGCTAAAATAGCTAAGCTTCCCATTTTCGATTACCGCGCCGGCGGTGCACATCTGACTAACAAGCTTATCGGAGTGACTAACGAACACAAAGCCCGCCACCTTCATGCGTGCGTTGAATATTTCTCGGCTTTTCTGCTTGAATGCGGCATCACCAACCGCTGAGATTTCGTCAATTAGATAGGTGTTAAAGTTCAAGCCCATAGAAACCCCAAATGCCAAACGCGATCTCATGCCGGATGAGTATGATCGATATGGTGCGTAAAATTGCCTCCCTAACTCAGTGAATTCTTGCACGTAATCAATTAGGGCGTCGGTATCGGAACCATAAATTCTAGCGACGAACCGAGTATTTTGTGCGCCGGTCAAATCAGGATGAAAAGAACCAGAAAACCCTATAGGATAGGATATTGTTCCTTTTCGTAATACCTTGCCGGAACTCGGGCTAGAGGTACCTGCCATG
>CAXBGL010000221.1:0-2832 GCA_963975255.1 uncultured Nitrosomonas sp.
TTCTAAAGACTAATTAGATCCCCGTGGCAAGACCACGGGGAATCACAAGTTAAAAGTATAAAATACTCAATCCTTAGAAACCGAATCCTACACACTATGACTTCTCTGATTAAGTGGACTTTTTTTGCAACGTTTCTAACCAATCACCTTATTAATAACTTCCAGTAATCGCTTCGGATCGAATGGCTTAACCATCCACCCCGTTGCGCCAGCTTTTCTACCTTGCATCTTGATTGCATCACCCGATTCAGTTGTCAGCATCAGGATTGGGACTGCTTTGTAGTGCGTCAGTTTGCGTAGCAATTCCAGCAATTTCAAACCATCCATACGCGGCATATTGATATCCGTCAACACCAGACTAACATCATGATTTCCATCTGCTTTATCAAGTGCATCCTGACCATCAACCGCTTCAATTACCTCGTAGCCGGCACCTCTGAGTGTAAAAGCGACCATTTGTCGAATTGAAGCGGAATCATCCACTGCCAATATTGTCTTAGCCATCCACATCACTCCTTAACCCAATTTTATTGTCCACACTTTGGGCCGCTCTGTTAGCAACCCTTCGCTTGTTCAACTCGCATAGTCACCTTGCTATCTGACATCAATAGCACTACATTACTAACAAACCAGAGACTTTTAAGGCCCAATATCTGAGCTTAAAGATCTTTATCTCTCAGCTGCTTTACACTAACCTGCCTACTCGATTTGGGAAAGAGCCACTTGATTGGCCAGTGCTATTAATTTCCAATCAGTCCCAAACTGGTCACAATAGACAATACATCTACAATTGATCCGCTATTAATATAGATGTCCGTAGAATTGGATAACTGCAAAAACAAATACTATCCCAGCAAAAACTAGAAACATTTTTATCTTCTAGAATCTAGTTTTATCACTAACTACTCCTTGTCATGGATAAGTCATTATTTGTTAAGAAAATAAACGACAAAAAATCCAGAAACTTTAGTTCAGCAGCTGCTTATTCTGAGGCAGATAGATCATGAGATAAGATTTTTCAGTTCAAAACAACAATAGCTAGTAATAACATGATTATGAGAAAGAGAATTTTCACCTTCAGTATCAATGACGGAGTAAAAATATACCAAGTAATACCATATGAATGAGACAAAAAATAAATTCTGGAAACCGGTACTTCAATAAATCAGGATTTTATAGCTTGAACGAATCAGAGAATGGTTAACGATTAGACACACTTCACTGGGAATGGATAACTCTGAACCCATCAGCCTTGACTCGCCAGTGTGCTCGACATTAACTTTATGAATTAGCTTTTTTTATTTCCTCAAAAACTTGCACATGCTTATTAGTAACGTAACGTTGATTTACTAGCACTGGCTCCGTAGCAGAAACATAATAAAAAAACCACGCCCGCAGACGTGGTTTAACTTTAGTCAAATAAATTATTTTTAAAAAAACTTGTACTGTTATTAGGCAGCTTCCTCTCCAATTCGATTGGCCCATCCTAATGCTTCCAACTCTATACTGCTCAATTCACCGAATTCTAAAAATCCAAGTTTACTAAGGATTGTCTGAATTGCATCCATGTCATCTTTTTCTTTTGCCTCCACCAACTCTAATGCTTGCCCCAAACGCCCATTTCGACCCAACAGTGCCTGACCCATATCATCAGGAAAATCCAGCTTATCAATAATTTGCTGCATATCGATACCCAATAAGGTATCTAATAAAGATAAAATCCCAACCATAAATGCACGCTCCTGATGATTCTTGTCATGCGGACGATCTGCCGTTGCAATCAGTTCCATCGCCTTGCCACGCGTGGCTGCTGTTTGCATCAAAGCATTAGACATACTTTCACCCGATTGGTTAGCGGTATAAAGCAGTAATTGAATCCATCGCTGTAATTGTTTACGACCCAGTATCATGATGGCGTGCTTGATAGAGTTTATTTTTTGTGGCATACCACCTGCTACAGAATTCACCATACGCATCAAGTTATAACTTAGTCCTGGCTGACGCTTGAATTCCTGCTCCATCTCATCTACCTCACTATCACCCATGACCAATGTCAATAGTTTTAGCAATGATAATTTACCTGGATCAACACGTTTTCCTTTCATAACCTCAGGTTTTGCAAAGTAATACCCCTGGAACATTTGGAAACCTAATTCCATACAGAGGTCAGCTTTCTCACGAGTTTCCACTTTCTCAGCCAGAAGTAAAACTGGCCAACGCTTCATTTTGTTCACAAAACTTGTGAGTGCTTCACTCTCCATATAAAGTACATCTACCTTTACTATATTCACAATGGGCAACAACTGCTCAATCGTATCATTGATCTTAACCACATCATCCAGTGCCAATTGATACCCCATTTTCTTTAATTCAATGCAACGCTGAATTATTTCTTCAGTAATGGTTACAGTTTCCATCACTTCAAGCACAACATGTTTACTGGGTAATAAGCAAATCACATCACTCATTAATAGTTCAGCATCCACATTGATAAAACCACGTTGTTGATCTAATACATTCTGAATGCCTAGCTGACCATATGCATTTACGATTACGTTTGCCGTTGCTGACAAATTATTTGTAACCTCTGCAGTAGTAGAAGTTTGTTCAAATCGAAAAAGTAACTCAAAAGCCACTAAATTCTGGTTACGATCTAAAATTGGCTGTCTAGCTAGAAAAACGCCCTCCATTCTATTCCCCTTAAAAAGCTAAATATTATTTCGCACTTATACTGCAACGGCTAAAATTTTAATTTCTAAAGTACTGTTTATTAGATTTCTGAAGTGGTACCGCAAAACTGGACAAGTTGTTAAGCTCTGATATGTGAAAAAT
>CAXBGL010000222.1:0-2785 GCA_963975255.1 uncultured Nitrosomonas sp.
GGCTTTCCGTCGTCAGCGGGCAATGCAGGCTGACAACATCACTTTGCCCCAAAAGATCTTCAAGCCGGTCACAGCGGTCCACACCAGCGGCAATTTCAGTACCTCTTGATACCAGCGGATCATACGCCAGAACGCGCATGCCGAACGCTTTTGCCCGAAGGGCCGTGGCAATGCCAATGCGACCAAGGCCGACAACGCCGAATGTTTTACCACGCAGCCGCGCCAGAAGCGGCGCACGGGCATGGTCAAACCCGCCGCGCGGCGAGTCCATCAGGTTTCTGTGGTAAGAACCGATACCGCGCCGCATGGTCAGCATCAGCGCAATGGCATGGTCTGCAACCTCGCTTGTGCCATAGTCCGGCGTATTGCACACCGGAATGCCTGCTTCGGCTGCTGCATCCAGATCAATATGGTCAAATCCGACACCGGCACGCACGATGATCTGGCACCGGTCGAGCTTTGCAATCACCTCGCGGGTGACCGGCATTTCATGCCACACAACCATCGCATCGCATTTGCCCAGCACATCGTCGGGAATGTTGGCTGGTGAACGTTCCCGGAAAATATCCCAGTCGACCTGGTCGCCGGCCGTGCGGCGCTCAATCTGCGCGTCGTCTGGATATTGGGCGTCGGGTGTGAGTAGGCGAAAGCGTGACATAAAGACCTCTTCGGGGTTCGTCGGCATCAGGTATCATCAAATCGTCATTCTAGAATTCTAGAATTTTAATGACTTGTCAACTGTGATTCTTTGGTGTTTGATAGCTGAGCAAAATCAGGGGATTGATGGCAATTGCTGCCCTCACGGAACTGATCTGAAAATGCGAAGGAGAGTGCTGTGTCGCTCACTCAAGAGGCTTGTGAACGACTTCGCGGTGCGATCGTGTCGGGCAAGCTTGAATTTGGCGAGCGGCTGTCCGAGGAGCAGATTGCCCGTGCGCTTGGCATGAGCAAAGCACCCGTGCGCGCGGCGTTCACAGATCTGCGCGATATGGGACTGGTCAGCATTGTGCCGCAGGCCGGGACGTATGTTTTTACGCCCACGCCACAGGACGTCAAAGAGATGAGCCATTTTCGCGCGATGCTGGAGCGCGAGGCGCTCGGCAGTGCGCTGGTGCGTGACCCGGATGGTCTTGTGCAAGGGCTTTCAGCGGCGATCGTGCAAATGCAGCACGCTATTGATGTTCAGGAATTCACGCTCTACAGCCGTGCGGACAGTGCATATCACCGTGTGATCCTGCATCATGCTGGCAACCGCTATCTGGAAAAAGCCTATGATCTGACCGCCACAGCACTCGAAGCTCTGCGCGCCCACTTGCAATCGGGTGCAGGGGATTTCTGGCAGCGCTCCTTTGCCGAACACACGCAGATGCGCGATTTGATGGCAAAACGCCAGTTTGATGACGCGCAGGCTTTGCTCGAAGAGCACATTCTGGTGATCAACCGGTCGATTTCACTGCCATCTGCGAACATCAACCAGCGTACCAAAAGCCGCCGACGCTCTGATGAAGAATATACAATATTGCTTTCATGATCACTTTTATCGCGTTCGTAGGATATCTGGATCCTGGCAGCCACATACGGTGCGCGTTGTTATCAGTGGCTTGCGCAAAAACGGCTTTGAGATTTCGAGCGCAAAGGTGAAGAAAACCGTGAGGCGGCCTATGCGATAGTCGGCGACAATGGCTGCGGGGGCCTTCGCCATGCATGCGGACATCCAGCACGCAGCATCGCGGCGCAAGCACCGAACCGTCGATGTCACATCAAGTACCGGGACTAAACACCTAAAGTATCGGCATCGTACTTGATTAAGAAATTCGGGGAATTCAAGACCTTAAAGCCATCTCTGAGAAGACATTCCAAAACACAAATACGGAATGAGACTCTTTGGCGCGATTATCAAATCGCTGAAAGCAAGGGAAAATCAGATGGTGCCCCGGGGAGAATCAAACTCCCAATCACTAAGTCAAACAGATTTTGAGGCTATATGAAATACAATAAAATCAACGGGATTTCCGGGGTATATCTTCAATTTTCATGTCGATATGTCAGTGTTTTGGACAGATTTCCGGAATGAAAGATTGATTATAACGAACGTATTCAAGACAGTAAAATTGCACCGTTCGAACATACAAGCTGAATTTCATTTGATAGGTCCATTCAACTTCCACGCACATCGCCACTTGATAGGCTCAGACTTTAGCTTACTACAATCAACAAACTTCAAACGAACGAGAGCAAAGTGCCATCCGCTAAAAACTTGCACTCAGAACCACATGTCCGGAATAGAGTCGCAGTGTAATTTTCGAACATCAACGATTCTTAGCATCAACAGATTATTCCGCAATCACAAGTTCCGTTTCAACGGATTCAATCTGTGCACGTGCTGACTCAGATGGCTGAGCATCAGTGATCACCGCCGAGAACTCAGAAAACGGGGCGAGAACGTGAAGTGCAGTGTGATCGAACCGCAAGTGGTTAATCAGCAACACCGAACGTGTCGCGGCATCCATCATCCGTCGTTTGGTACGGGTGATGTCATCATCCATGTGATAGACATGGCCATCGCCTGCGGCAGGTGTGGAGATAAAGGCAATATCCGCACGCAAGGCAGCAAGGCTCTCCTCCGTCACCCGGCCAACCCAAGCATTATATTTCGCCGAATAACGCCCACCAAGGGCAAGCACGGTGATCCCAGGTTCGGATTTGAGCTGCTCCATGACGGCATCATTATTTGTAATCACAGTAAGTGGACGTTTTTCAGGCAACAGGCTTCCCAGAACCGCCG
>CAXBGL010000223.1:0-2784 GCA_963975255.1 uncultured Nitrosomonas sp.
GGCTTTCCGTCGTCAGCGGGCAATGCAGGCTGACAACATCACTTTGCCCCAAAAGGTCTTCAAGCCGGTCACAGCGGTCCACCCCGGCGGCAATTTCAGTACCTCTTGATACCAGCGGATCATACGCGACTACGCGCATGCCAAACGCCTTTGCCCGAAGGGCCGTGGCAATGCCAATGCGGCCAAGGCCGACAACGCCGAATGTTTTGCCACGCAGCCGGGCCAGAAGCGGCGCACGGGCATGATCGAACCCGCCGCGCGGCGATTCCATCAGGTTTCTGTGATAAGAACCGATACCGCGCCGCATCGTCAGCATCAGCGCGATGGCATGATCGGCAACCTCGCTTGTGCCGTAGTCCGGCGTGTTGCACACCGGAATGCCTGCTTCGGCTGCTGCATCCAGATCAATATGGTCAAATCCGACACCGGCACGCACGATGATCTGGCACCGGTCGAGCTTTGCAATCACCTCGCGGGTGACCGGCATTTCATGCCACACAACCATCGCATCGCATTTGCCCAGCACATCGTCGGGAATGTTGGCTGGTGAACGTTCCCGGAAAATATCCCAGTCGACCTGGTCGCCGGCCGTGCGGCGCTCAATCTGCGCGTCGTCTGGATATTGGGCGTCGGGTGTGAGTAGGCGAAAGCGTGACATAAAGACCTCTTCGGGGTTCGTCGGCATCAGGTATCATCAAATCGTCATTCTAGAATTCTAGAATTTTAATGACTTGTCAACTGTGATTCTTTGGTGTTTGATAGCTGAGCAAAATCAGGGGATTGATGGCAATTGCTGCCCTCACGGAACTGATCTGAAAATGCGAAGGAGAGTGCTGTGTCGCTCACTCAAGAGGCTTGTGAACGACTTCGCGGTGCGATCGTGTCGGGCAAGCTTGAATTTGGCGAGCGGCTGTCCGAGGAGCAGATTGCCCGTGCGCTTGGCATGAGCAAAGCACCCGTGCGCGCGGCGTTCACAGATCTGCGCGATATGGGACTGGTCAGCATTGTGCCGCAGGCCGGGACGTATGTTTTTACGCCCACGCCACAGGACGTCAAAGAGATGAGCCATTTTCGCGCGATGCTGGAGCGCGAGGCGCTCGGCAGTGCGCTGGTGCGTGACCCGGATGGTCTTGTGCAAGGGCTTTCAGCGGCGATCGTGCAAATGCAGCACGCTATTGATGTTCAGGAATTCACGCTCTACAGCCGTGCGGACAGTGCATATCACCGTGTGATCCTGCATCATGCTGGCAACCGCTATCTGGAAAAAGCCTATGATCTGACCGCCACAGCACTCGAAGCTCTGCGCGCCCACTTGCAATCGGGTGCAGGGGATTTCTGGCAGCGCTCCTTTGCCGAACACACGCAGATGCGCGATTTGATGGCAAAACGCCAGTTTGATGACGCGCAGGCCTTGCTCGAGGAGCACATTCTGGTGATCAACCGGTCGATTTCACTGCCTTCTGCGAACATCAACCAGCGCACCAAAAGTCACCGACGCTCTGATGAAGAGTATGCAATATTGCTTTCGTAATCACTTTTGTCGCGTTCGTAGGATATCTGGATCCTGGCAGCCACATACGGCGCGCGTTGCTATCAGCGGCTTGTGCAAAACGGCTTTGAGATTTCGCGCGCGAAGGTGAAGAAAACCGTGAGGCGGCCTATGCGATAGTCGGCGACAATGGCTGCGGGGGCCTTCGCCATGCATGCGGACATCCAGCACGCAGCATCGCGGCGCAAGCACCGAACCGTCGATGTCACATCAAGTACCGGGACTAAACACCTAAAGTATCGGCATCGTACTTGATTAAGAAATTCGGGGAATTCAAGACCTTAAAGCCATCTCTGAGAAGACATTCCAAAACACAAATACGGAATGAGACTCTTTGGCGCGATTATCAAATCGCTGAAAGCAAGGGAAAATCAGATGGTGCCCCGGGGAGAATCAAACTCCCAATCACTAAGTCAAACAGATTTTGAGGCTATATGAAATACAATAAAATCAACGGGATTTCCGGGGTATATCTTCAATTTTCATGTCGATATGTCAGTGTTTTGGACAGATTTCCGGAATGAAAGATTGATTATAACGAACGTATTCAAGACAGTAAAATTGCACCGTTCGAACATACAAGCTGAATTTCATTTGATAGGTCCATTCAACTTCCACGCACATCGCCACTTGATAGGCTCAGACTTTAGCTTACTACAATCAACAAACTTCAAACGAACGAGAGCAAAGTGCCATCCGCTAAAAACTTGCACTCAGAACCACATGTCCGGAATAGAGTCGCAGTGTAATTTTCGAACATCAACGATTCTTAGCATCAACAGATTATTCCGCAATCACAAGTTCCGTTTCAACGGATTCAATCTGTGCACGTGCTGACTCAGATGGCTGAGCATCAGTGATCACCGCCGAGAACTCAGAAAACGGGGCGAGAACGTGAAGTGCAGTGTGATCGAACCGCAAGTGGTTAATCAGCAACACCGAACGTGACGCTGCATCCATCATCCGCCGTTTGGTGCGGGTGATGTCATCATCCATGTGATAGACGTGCCCATCGCCTGCGGCAGGTGTTGAAATGAAAGCAATATCAGCACGCAGTGCAGCAAGGGTTTCCTCAGTTACCCGACCAACCCAGGCATTGTATTTCGCTGAATAACGACCACCAAGTGCAAGCACCGTGATCCCAGGTTCGGATTTGAGCTGCTCCATGACGGCATCATTGTTTGTAATCACAGTAAGTGGACGTTTTTCAGGCAACAGGCTTCCCAGAACCGCCG
>CAXBGL010000224.1:0-2766 GCA_963975255.1 uncultured Nitrosomonas sp.
CAGGAGAAATGCTGGAAATTATCAAGCTTTTCGGCTGCGCATGGCGTCGTTAGTCGCCTGTTTGGTTTTTGTGAAGAAATAGCCACTCACCCAGGAAAATTAAGATTAAACCGGCAAGAGAAACATAGATTACCAGCATATCCGTCTGGGCTTTAACTACCAGAAACGCTCCTAAAATGACAACGTCCAATATCATTGCCGTGATTAAGACAAGACTACTGGCCTTCACCTCTTTGCGGAGGTGATAAAATACTCCCCAATGGATGGCGATATCCATGATGAGATAAAAGATGGCACCGAGCGAGGCGATACGACTTAAATCAAAAAAAACCGTTAATAACATCGCCATGACAACGGTATACACCAATGTGTGTTTTTGGATGCTACCTGGCATTCCAAAATGTGAGTGCGGTACTAACTTCATGTCTGTGAGCATAGCCAGCATACGAGAAACCGCAAAGACGCTGGCAATCACACCGGAAACCGTGGCGACAATCGCAAACAATACAGTAAACCATACGCCATAATCTCCAAAAGCAGGCCGAGCGGCTTCTGCAAGAGAATAATCTTTCGCTTTAATGATCTCGTCAACCGTCAGACTTCCCCCCACAGCCAGCGTCACAAGCATATATAGAACTAGACAGAGGGCAATCGAGATGATGATGGCTCGTCCTACATTTTTATGAGGATTTTTAAGTTCGCCACCGCTATTTGTAATAGTAGTAAATCCTTTGTAGGCCAGAATTGCGAGCGCCACAGCTCCCAGAAACTCTCCCGGTCCCGCACCGGTTTGATTAGACGAAGTATTTTCGAATGAAAAACCGGAAGCCCACAATCCCCCGATTGCAAAGAGAGCAATCCCGCCAATTTTGATAAATGCAGTGAAAAAGGATAGCTTTTCTATGAATTCGTTACTCAAGATATTCACGAAAAAAGTGAATGCAAGCAAACCGACTCCGAGAGCGACCACTAACCATTCATTTTCGCCGACGTTGAAGAGTTGCAGTGTGTACGTACCAAAGGTCTTCGCGACCAGGCTCTCATTGATGATCATGGAAAAGTACATCAGCAGCGCAAATGCACCTGTTAGCGCTGTTTTACCGTAAGCCTTCTCAAGAAACATGGCGATGCCACCCGCGGATGGATAGGCGTGTGCCATTTTTACATAAGAATAAGCACTGAAAGATGCCACGATTGCTGCTGCCAGAAATGCGAGCGGGAACCATTGTTTCGCTAGCTCAGCAACTTGTCCGGTCAGGGCAAAAATACCGGCACCGATCATCACGCCCGTGCCCATCGCAACAGCACCAGTCAAAGTCAGACTGTTCTCTTTATACTCGGATGAGTTCTCGTCGGAATGTTCCATGCTGTGACCCGTTAACGCCGCATCTACGGCTTTGGAGTATTGTGTGGTGAAGTTGATTGTGGTATTGAGTTCGACTTCTCCACTTTCATTGATTTCTGTACTGCTCTGTTTTGGAGCAGAGTACACATAACTTCACTTTCAAAAGCAATCCGCGTGCCACTATGCAGATCTATTGTGCCAGTCTCCAGAACTACGATTTTCCGGCCCTAAGCCAGATAGGAGATCAGTTCCGGCATGGATCTGGTCGGCCAGCAATCACTTTGAGCGATTTTCCACCGACTCTGACAGAACAGTGGATAGGCCCCAGTGAAGATTAGAACTGTCTCAAGGTCGAGTAATCGGAGATTCAAAACGGAGATTGCAATACAAGTCGTTCGTATCTGGATGAAAGAGCAAGTTGATGACGTTTCGGAATCAGCCCATTTGTTGGTTGCAAGGACTGAATGAAATTACGTATCAATGACGTATTGCTGTGCGAATGTTTTTACGCAGGTCATACAATTCTGCATTGCGACTGTCTGAGACTTATTGGTTTTCAGATTGGTTAATTCGTGATTGAGTATAACGTCAACGCTATCGATTCCAGTCATTGTGCGTCGACAAAGTCTGCAACACGACTTGAATGAATGTGCGTATTTGTGTGAATCACAATGTAGATGCCTATCACACATTTTAATGAATTTGGCAAACAGGTAACTCGTATTTCAAAAAAGGATCACATCAGTGCTATATTGGATGTTAGGCATGATGTGGATTCAACGGCGTACTCGAATTCGGCGGGATGGGATCGTCGGTTGTCATCAACTTATCGTATAGATCCGGTGGCAGTACTCGCATCACAGTAAATAGCCCTTTGACACCTTTATACCAACCTTCGCGCATCCCCTGAGTTTCGCGACGATCGGTTAATTTTTTCATGTCTTCCATTGTCATCGGCATGCTATAGTCATTCGCCTTTTCCATCTGCATCTTGCCAGCGTGCTTACCTTCCATTTTCATATCCGACATCCCCTTCATGATTTGTGGATAGCCAGGAACCTCGAAACCCGGATCGTTCTTTTTCTGGCGAATGATGGGCCCGACTTGAGATACCATATGGTTCATCATGTGGTGAAACATGTGACAATGGAGTACCCAATCTCCGGGATTATTAGCCACGAACTCTACATCCCGCGATTGCGCTACCCCCACGATCACCGTATTTCCCGGAATCCACGCTGTTTCCGGAATGCGGCCCCCCTCGGTTCCTGTCACCCAAAAAGTGTGCCCGTGCAAATGCATTGGATGCTGATGCAGCGTACTGAAGTTTAGAAATCGAATGCGGACCCGTTCGCCTAACTTACAAACCAGTGGTGTCGTGTAAGGGCCACACCGCCCGTTGATTGTAAGAAAGTTCCAGT
>CAXBGL010000225.1:0-2757 GCA_963975255.1 uncultured Nitrosomonas sp.
AATCATGACAACGCACAGATTGGTAGGTCAAATGCCTATTATTGCTGCCATGTGTCACAAACATTTTTCTGGCCTCCCCTATGTTGCGTCAGATACCAGCCTCAGTTACTCAGAAAATTTCCTGAACATGATGTTTGGCACACCCGGTGTTGAAGCCAATATTAGTCCTGTGCTTTCCAAAGCAATGGATCGGATTTTCCTATTGCATGCAGATCACGAACAGAATGCATCAACATCCACTGTACGACTGGCAGGCTCTTCTGGTGCAAATCCATTTGCTTGTATTGCAGCCGGCATTGCTGCTCTTTGGGGCCCTGCACATGGCGGCGCAAACCAAGCTGTACTTGAAATGCTTGAAGAAATTGGCGATGAATCAAAAATCGACGAATTTATTCTTCGCGCCAAAGATAAAGAAGATTCTTTCCGCTTGATGGGCTTTGGGCACAGGGTATACAAAAACTTTGACCCTCGCGCAAAAGTAATGAAAGAAAGCTGCGATGAGGTTTTAGCAGAACTTGGGCTGGAAAATGAGCCTCTGCTAAAAATTGCCAAACGACTCGAAAAAATTGCTCTAGAAGATGATTATTTTGTCGAAAAGAAACTCTATCCAAATGTAGACTTTTACTCCGGCATTATCATGAAAGCAATTGGCATCTCACCAGAAATGTTTACTGTAATTTTTGCTACAGGCCGCACTATTGGCTGGATCGCCCACTGGAACGAAATGCTCAGTAACCCATACCGAATTGGTCGCCCACGTCAACGTTACACAGGATATACCCAACGAGACTACCCAGGCTAAGCAAAGCCGCCAAGCTAAAAGACTTAAAAGCCGTTCTGGTAACAGAGCGGCTTTTTTATGTCCATCTTCAAATAGTTATAGTTATATAGTTAATCTCAGAATAACAAACAACAGTAGACTAAAACGCCCCACCGTTACTATATTTGCATTGGCGAGCAACTTAAACTTCACCAAAGAACAAGGTTTACCAACCCGTATAAAATACAGCCCTATCTTGTCAATGAATGATGCATATTTGCTCAAAATGTCACATCAATGACTGTTTTACCGGTCACGCTAAAACCCTCTCCAGATCAAGGTCTTGGTGTTTTTTTAGCTAACTGGTACTACTCAGCTGCACACTAAAAAATAAATTGTGACAAGCGTTTGAAACGTCCCTCGCCATTCTGTATGGTTCCCACATATTAATACAAACAACTATAACGATTTATATCTAAATTAATGGGAAGTTAGAATGGTACAAGCAGACGGGGAACAAACAGAGTTACACCAACTAGAAAAAGAAGCCAGTGAGCTATCAAAGGACTATTTGGCTGGCGCAACACACGTCACAATTATAGACTTCATCCAAGCGCTAGAAGCCAGCACAGCAGCCAAGTATAACTTGCAATGGTGTAAACTTGACCCAGTAGTCGCTGGCCGTATGTACAAGGAAATCCGAAAAAAATCACTTGAAGAACCTATTGCAATTCATGAACTGCTCAGTGCTTTGAAAGTCGCGGAAGCAGTAGAATAACTGGTTATTGTGATAGAGAAATTAGTTCAGCCCACCTCTCTTAAGAAAAAGGCCACCCCCTCCTACGGGTGGCCTTTTTCTTTAATTGGTGGAGCCTAGTGAGATCAAGCCGCTGATCTCAATACTGTCGGTAATACATATCAAACATCTATCAAATTTTTCTTATTAATCAATATGTTATAATATTTTTTCCGTGCTCACCATTCGGCGTTAATGTGCACTTAGTCAGGGCTTTGTGCAAGTGTTGGTACGTATTTGTCACGCAAAGAAAAATCAAATAGTTAACAGTAAAGTAATATATCTATAAGCTATTCTCAGCATGTCCAAACCAACCTTTTATGATCAACAAGATAAGGGGTTACATCATGAACACAAAACAAACGGATCTGTTGGGCTGGCAGCAGCGCTATGGATCAGAAGAAGCCTGCACGCAGGCGTTGGCGCTGCAACATTAGCCGGAAATTTTTTGGCCGCGTTATGGGCATGTTCATGGCTACACTATTAGTACGCGCCATTCCTTCGAATGCGCGCAATGCCATTACCAAGTCTCGCTCACGGCGGGCACACTGTTCATTCCACCAACCTGTCACTGACCAAGTAGTTTTGGGCGATTTGGTCAAATTATTTCAAGGATAATCCGAACACAGGAAATTCATTTTACAGCAATAGAAATTGATCCTAATCACGTCGATTTTGTCCGTAGGCTTGGCAATAAAGTTTATTATGGTGATGCATCACAAAAACAGCTTCTAGATACCGCCAGTACAGAAAAGGCAGAAATATTTGTACTTGCAATAGGCCATATTGAAACCTCATTAAAGATTTCCGAACTAGTTAAACGTGAATACCCCAACATCAAATTATATGCCCGCGCTCGTACACGTATGCATGAAATGCGACTTCGTGCTGTGGGTGCGGATGTCATTATTCGTGACACCTTGTTATCGAGCATTCATCTCGCGGAAAAAATTCTATTATCGTTAGGGCTCTCATCAGATAAAGCAGCTCATGTAAGAGAGCGGTTTTACCAACATGATGCTGAAACCTTGAACAAACAATATGCCTACCGAGGTGATCAAAAAATGTTGATAAAAACATCTTACGAAGCTGCACAGGAACTGGAAGAGTTATTCGCCGAAGATAAAATTAATTACTCAAAATGAAAAATTTTTAGGTGGCAGCCTAATTGATACGTAACAGATAGTTAACGTATCTGTTT
>CAXBGL010000226.1:0-2724 GCA_963975255.1 uncultured Nitrosomonas sp.
ATGTCGCAATTAACTATTGGTTTTTGTTAACTCTCTAATTGTACTTTAATTATTTAGACTATCAAGTCCATGGTTAATAAGGGTTTTATGAATTCTTAAATCAAATCCAACATTTAATTGTGACATAGCCATAAAAAACCTGCGTCGCTTCGCTCCGATAGGGTGGCAGCTTTCACCGGTTTAGGTGGCAGCCTTCGCGTGGAATCAGTGGCAGCTTTCAGTGGAATACGCATCATCTTCTATGAAATATGATTACATCAGGTATTGTGATATAAGTTTGATAATAATATTTTAGTGTATTGCTTAAACTCTAAGTATTATAGATGCAAAAAGTCTACAGCTACTATTTTTTGATATAGTAAATTGAGTATAAAATAACTCTCTACTAATCAAATCACTATAATACAGAATGGTGCCAGAAGAACACCCGAACCCTTGTCCGAGCGAATCCATAGAAATCCAGAAACCCCTTTCCACAACTCAACAAACAAGCCATTTTAGAAAATTGTCATCCATCACCATCCGTGATGATCCGACACCAGCCGATGATTTATTGGTATAGTTAATGGTATAGGAATTTAGAGAGACCCAAACCTATGCCAAAGATTATTCGCAAATTAACTGACCTGGGAATTAAGGCTGCCAAGCCTGGTGAAACCAAGCAAGATGGGAAGGGTTTGATGCTGGTTGTTGATGCCAACGGTAATAAACGTTGGGTCTTGCGGTATATGCGTCCTGATGGCAGGCGTAATATGGTTGGTCTTGGCTCATACACTGAAATATCTATCACGGCTGCCCGTATACAAGCTGCTCAAATTCTTGAAAAACTCAGACA
Organism: uncultured Nitrosomonas sp.; assembly: GCA_963975255.1. Classification (GTDB taxonomy): domain Bacteria; phylum Pseudomonadota; class Gammaproteobacteria; order Burkholderiales; family Nitrosomonadaceae; genus Nitrosomonas. Next base: position 836 of record CAXBGL010000226.1, read on the forward strand.
GGGAATAGACCCTGTTGATCATAGAAAAGCTGAGAAACAAAAACAACAAACTGCCTTGCGTGGATCATTCAAAGTCATAGCAGAAGAATGGTATGTTCATAAGGAAAAAGGCTGGGCAAGTGAAACAGCACGCAAAGCACGAGAAATATTGGATGACTCTCTACTCCCAGGACTTGCAAAAAAACAAATTGCCGATGTTTCATCTGCAGATATTAAACTGATACTGCTGGAAATTCATGAACGCGCCCCAAAGCTAGCAGTAAAAGCACGACAGTACTGCAGTCAGATAATCAGCTATGCAATACAGGAAGGACTACGAGAAGATGGTAGAGAGTTATCTCTAAAAGGAGCCCTTCCCAAATCTACCAAAGGTCATTACGCTGCTGTTACCAAGTCCAACGATCTACCTATATTGCTAAAGGCAATTGAAGGCATAGATTCAATCTATTCTAGAGTAGCACTACTCGTGTGTTTATACACTGCATCACGTCCCGGCGTAGTCGCTGGAATGCGTTGGTGTGAATTAAATATAACAACCAGGGAATGGCACATCCCAGCCAGCCGTATGAAGTCGAGCAACGACCACATTACTCCATTACCTGAACAACTTATTCCCATGCTGGAAGAATTGCAGAGTCTAGCTGGTGATTCACCTTTTGTATTCCCTGGATTCCGTGACCCAATCAATCGGCATATACACCGTGATAGCTTGAGCAAAGTACTTAGGGAAAATGGACTACGTAACAAAACAGTGACACATGGCTTCCGAGCTACCTTCCGAACTGTAGCAAGAGAAAGGTTGCGTATAGATTCTGATGTACTGGAGGCGCAACTTGCTCATGCTAAAAAAGGTGAGGTGCAATCAGCTTATGACAGAACACAATTTCTTGATGAACGTCACAAGTTGATACAGCAATGGGCTGACTATATTGGAGCATTAAAAACAAATGAGATTGTCGTTCCATTATTCAGAAAAGCAACCTGATTTTTACACTTTTATTTTTGTGTTTTATTCCAGTCCTTTGTTTTTTTAGTGGGGAAACCGGGGAAAGTGGGGAAATGTCTCTGAAACCGTTGTAACTGCTATGCTTCAGCCTCCCCACTTTCTCGAAAGTGCTCACTAAACAGTGGGGGAATTCCCCAGTTTTAGGGGAATTATTGCCTATCCTGGTGAAAAATTGAGCGCGAAAGGTTCCTGTTGCCCATCCCAAAGCACCATGAAATGAACACGGAATACAAGTAAAAACAATGGGAATGTCGATATGTAATTTCCCCGTTTAGTAGGAATGACGGGGTTATATTGATAATCAATTGCAGTCATGCCATGCTGCGTTTAATGGCAATTGTTGTACCCACTAGTCTGTCTGATCCATCATAGAAAATAGTACGCTTTATAGTTCACGCTAATTTCTCAGGTTGCCGTCAGATATTAACAGCGACTATAACGGACAGTATTTTCTGTTGCCAAGTGTAGAAATTACGTACGATTATAACCAATGTTTTTGATCGAATCTGATAATTCGTTGACCGGATTAAGGCTGGAGGGTAATGACTGGAAAGCATTCCGTAATCTGCAGTAGCGCTTATTTTTTATGCCCAAACGGCCCTGTTTGTTTATATTGCCTGATAGCTTGGGCCAAACAGCGACCGCTACAAAATGGCCGCTGATGCCCAAAATTACACTTCAGTTTGTTCGGCCATTTCCAATGCATCATCGACTTCAATTCCTAAATACCGAACCGTACTTTCCAATTTGGTGTGGCCTAATAAAAGTTGGACGGCTCTTAGATTCTTGGTTCTTTTATAAATCAGTGAAGCTTTGGTTCGTCGCATCGAATGGGTCTGTCTCGAAATAGGGCGATATCAAGGTGCGCAGCACATCAATTTGA
>CAXBGL010000227.1:0-2694 GCA_963975255.1 uncultured Nitrosomonas sp.
TTCATAGATAAAAATGCTAACAATTGCCAGATGGACTTGGTGTGAAAGTTAACGCGGGACAGTAGTGATTTTGCTTTGCCTTTCTGTGGGTGCAGAATTGGGTGTTCCTTCATCGCATTAACGATCACTTGATGAAAATGCGCAAAGGTTTGCTCACCCATGCGTCGGCGGATCTCTACAAACAGTGATGGCGCAAAAGGTTGTTTGTCTTGATAGGCCGGAAAACCAACAAAGTATTGCAGGTAAAAGTTCTCGCGAATCTGCTGGACGGTCTCCTCATCACTTAAGCACAACTTATGTTTGATGATGACCGCGCCAATTACCAAACGTGCGTCTTTTGCAGGCCAACCATGCGTTGATGATAGATCCTGATAATAACCACTCGCTAGTTCATCCCAAGGAATGCATTGGCTCAGTTTCACCCAGCGGTTGTTTGCATCAAGTTTTACATCAAAGGGTGTCTCGAAACCTTCCAGAGTGAGTTGTTTTTGGCTTTTGTATGTGATCATGTGCAAGCTTTTTTGATATATTTCGTTGTTTTATTTGCACTATTATATCAAAATATGACGAAATGTGACACATAATCAATAGGTTGTTGTTTGTGAGTAGACTCTAAATATATTTCAAAGTCTCAAGCAGTGGTCTGGCTATTGTCAATATGTTTGCTGACTTTCTGAGGAAACTCTAACTAATTTTTTAATAGATAATCGCTTTGATCGGCTGGTTGCAGCAGCGCCATTTCCAATACGTCCCAAAAAAACCGTATTTTCTACCAATTCATGCTGCAGTATCCCAGATAAACTGTTAGCCAGCTTAGTTGCCGTGTCCACCGCGCAGGGAAGTTCACTGAACGTCCTGCCTTGCCGTACATAACGACTAAAAATCAAAGGTGTCATTTCAGGCTGTAGTTGTAGCTCAAGGCTTGTGGCTGTCAACCAGAAGCGCTGAATTGCCCGACCCGCCTTAATGTAATCATCGATTGACTCAGGCGCTTTATCCGACGTAATGGCGAAGTGAGCAGCACAAAACAAACCGGGCAGTAGATCCATTTCGATCCGAGGAATCAGGTGCCCTAATAAATATGTATTAAAAAAATTAACACGCTGCCAACTAGTCATAACCCACCGCATCAGTTTAAGCGTCATTTTATCAAGCCCTAAGGCTTGATCAGGTACTCTGTCATCGCTAAAACGCGCATTCCACTGGATAATATCGCGATGAACAAGATAAGCTTCTGGCAATGTAAGCCTGAGTTTCGCGTTATTATACATTAGCTTGGCAAAATCCCAGCGTACTCCACCTTCGAACCAACGCAAAGTGTAAAATTCTCCGACAGAATTCTGTAGTATCTGTTTTTGTTCATCGGTAAGAGGAGTCCTTTGCAATGTACGTCGCTGTACAGAACGTTTTTGGATGTATTCCCATAAAGGATCAGGCTGTATCTGCATGTCTTCAATCAATTCTACAAAATAATCAGAATGCGTCCCTGACGAATAACTGGTACGCATACCATGTTTATTAGCAGCAATTGTAAGAGTTTCCAATAGCGCACCTAAAGCAATCTGGCTAGAACATCCGTCCAAATCATAAACGCCATGACCACCTTTAATAGATGCATGAATAATCAGGTGATGTTCGTCAACAATTTCGAACCGCCAAGGTTGCTCATTGTCTCCACTCGGTGCCCAGCGAGATAATTCGAGAATATCCGCGATAGGTTGAGAGATTGATTGCATTTATAACCCCAATTTATGTTTTGCAAGGATAATGGCAAGCCGTTGCAAGGGATTACGGTTTCCACCGGGACGCCAAGTCAACGCCAGCTTGTTAAGGTAGGCATCGAAGTGGTAGCCATTGGGTGCCCTCCTGACGGAGCCACGATCAAGCAAAATTTTCAATGCTTCAGTTGCCGCGACCCCAGCGCAGAGCTGGCAAGCCATAATAGTTGAGGGTCCCTTGAAATTAGCCAAGTCTATCGCGGAAGGATCAACCAGATAACTCATTTGCAAGCGAGCAGGTGCAAGCCCCATAAAAAAACGCAAACTTTTTTCTATCTCAGCTCCATCGCCAAAACAAAAATAATCCTTGAAACTCATACCGCTAGGTAAAAAATTAAGTACTGCTGTACCCATACCTAATGGGGCAGCAGTGACAGCAGGTATGCCACGCTCAGCACACGCGGCAAAAACCAGCTCGCGAATCTGAAAAGCAAAGAAATCCAAACCATCTATATAAATATCTACGCCCTCTAAAAAACTATCTATGTTCTGAGCGGTCACACCTTCTGAAAATTCCTTGATATCAAGTTCAGGATTAATGTCTCTCGCCTGTCTCATCATAACTTCCAGCTTATCAAGCCCAAGAGTGCTAACAACTGCCCCAGCCTGCCGATTAAAATTTTCCAGGTCAAAGGTATCGAAGTCAGCTAAATGGAATTTACCTATACCTAATCGACAAAGCGTCAAAAGATGAATGCCACCAACGCCACCCAAACCTGCTATGGCTACTCGTTTAGAACGCAACTGCTGTTGCTCCTGCTGAGTCAGCCATCCAATATTACGAGAAAAAGCCTTCTTATAGTCAAAAGTTTTCATACTATATTCATTATAAAATAAATATAAACGGCTAAATTTCCAACAAAACTTAACAAACTTAACAATAACTAAAATGAAAAACGTGTTTCAGTATAAATAC
>CAXBGL010000228.1:0-2664 GCA_963975255.1 uncultured Nitrosomonas sp.
ACGGCAACACGAGAGTCCCGGTCTACTCCATTTACCACAGACTTAGACTCCTCATCATTGCTAGATAACTCTCTCTTGGTATTCGTAGTACTCTTGGGTTGTTGTGCTACAGTATCCATCTTAACCTCCATGTTTAAAACAAACTGCGCCAGTAGTCAGGAAAAACATAGGTAAATTAGTTATATTTAATTACCAGCTCTTGTAGTAATTTATCAAGAATTAGCAGACAATAGAATTCGTGCAAGCACGTACGTGCTAGCCCTTACATTTCAGCTAACGAATAGCTTAAAACTTTCATTCTCGTCATTGACAGTGCATGACAGCGCATATAAGACTGTAAATCCTACAACCAGAATATCCCTTGGATGATTCACTAAAAAACTTAAGCTTTCGGGCATTATTTGATGTAGCAGCAGAAGCGAAGCTACTGGTCGATTCGAGTGGCCGCATAGTGCTGGCAAATCCAGCAGCGCAATTGTTGTTCGGTTATAGCGAGGAGGAAATATGTGAGGTGACGATTGAAACACTCATACCGGCCCGATATCGTGAACATCACGGACACTTTCGCGCGCTTTTTTTGAATAACCCTGAGAAGCGCGCTATGGGTGATGGCAAAGCGCTTGCCGCACGCCGTCGTGACGGCAAAGAAATCTTACTGGACATTAGCCTCAGTCCCATAAAAACGCAGGAACGGCTTTATGTCATCATTACATTTATTGTTACCGAGCAACGTCTTAAAGTAGAAGAGGCGCTTCGAGTTAGCGAAGAGCGTTTGCGTCTGGCCAAGAAAGCAGCAGGCCTGGGTATATTTGACTGCGACTGTATCAATAAAATCATTTACTGGGATGAGCCAATGCGCAGGCTATGGGGCGAAGGTTCTAATGACGCTGTGACTTATGATGAATTTCTGTCCGTGATACACCCAGAAGATCGTGCGGTGAGAAAGGCAGCTTATAAGCATGCAATAGATCCCCACGGTAGTGGCGAATACAGTGCAGAATTTCGTGTCATTCATCCTGCCAGTGGTATAGAACGCTGGATCGCCACGAACGGACGGGTTCATTTTGAAGCTGGGTATGCGCAGCGACTGGTAGGTGTTGCGCAGGATGTGACAGAGCAAAAGATCCTTCAAAAGAAGCTGCAAGAACAGCGTTCTGAAACAGAATCTCTCTTTAAACAGCAGGTGGCGGCACGTACCGCTTCTGCGATCGCGCATGAACTTAATCAGCCGTTAACCGCAATTTCTGCTTATAGCGAAGTGGTATTACACGCACTCAGTAACAAAGAGCTGGACATTGATAAATTAACAAGGGCATTGGAGGGTTGTGTAGAGCAGGCACAGCGTGCGGGCCGCAGCTTGCACGAGTTACTTGCGTTCCTACATAAAGGTGAAATAAAAACCGAGCAACTGAACCTAAATAATATTATCAATGAAGCGCTTAGCATTGTGCGCAACGATGGTTATGGCGGGTTTCATCAGGTGCTAAATTTGCAACCAGGTCTACCGGTTGTTCAGGGTAACCGCACCCAGGTACAGAAGGTCTTGGTAAATTTATTTAGAAATGCCGTTGAAGCAATGCGTATAGCAAGCGTACCAACCGCAACGATCTCAATCTCGGTGCAAACCTTGGCAGAAACAAATATGGCTTCGGTAATCGTGCAAGATAACGGACCCGGTCTTGACAAGGATATGGCTAGGCAAATATTTGATCCTTTTTTTACAACAAAGCCAACAGGTATCGGTATGGGGCTTGCAATCAGTCGTGCATTAATCGAAGCCAATGGCGGTCAACTCTGGTTGGATCCTGACGTCAAGGCAGGTGCTAAATTCCATTTCACATTACCCTTTGCGCTATGACAAATCATGAACCAGTTGTTTTTATTGTAGATGACGAGCCAGCGGTACGGGATTCTCTTACGCTGATGCTTGAACAAGCAGATATCAGTGTGCAGTCTTTTGAGAGTGCGGATGTTTTTCTGAGTGCTTATCTGCAGGATTGCGTTGGCTGTATCATTATAGATGTGAATATGCCGGGAATGAATGGTATGCAGCTTCAAGAAGAACTGTCTCGACGCGAAAATATTTTACCTGTCATCTTTCTCACCGGGCATGGCAATATTCCTATGAGTGTTAAAGCAATCAAGGGCGGTGCAATGGACTTTTTGACTAAACCAGTTACGCGGAAGAAACTCATAAATTCGGTGCGATCAGCTCTTCTTGAAAGTAAGAAAGATTTAAATAAAGTTGAACATAATCACGATGCACTATTATCCATAGAAAAGCTTACTGAGCGTGAGCGGGAAGTCATGAATCTGGCTGTTAAAGGGGCTTCTAATAAGGTCATTGCATCTCGTCTGGGTATCAGTCATCGCACGGTAGAAGTTCACAAGTCCAAAATCATGCAAAAGACTGGAGCAGTTCATTTGATTGATCTTGTGCATATTGCGCATGAAAGTGGGCTGGACGAGTAACGCTATTCTAAAAAAAGACCTGCGTGAGTTCGATTAACCATTTGTATTAGTCCAAACGGACTGTTGAAAAACAGTCCGTTTTTTCATCTGAGGAAAGAATAATGAGCAGAAAGCTATTGTGTGATTGTAACGATAAGAACTTGGAAATTGGTAGTAACAAAAAATAAATTTGCTCCGCGCGCCCTGCACCTA
>CAXBGL010000229.1:0-2657 GCA_963975255.1 uncultured Nitrosomonas sp.
TAATAGATGAAGCACAGCAGATGACGGTCGAAGAAATAAAAGCGGTGACCACTCGTATAGGTGAAAACTGTGTGCTGGTGTTGATGGGTGACTTAGCTCAATCAGACATTAAGCAGTCGTCAGGTTTAGGTGTATTAATTAAATTATTAGATAAGCATAAGCTGCCGATTATAGTTATCGACTTTGAGATCTCAGACATACAGCGTAGTGATACGTGTCGAATGTTTGTAGAACTATTCTATAAAGAGGGTATATGATATGGAAGCATTATGGGAAGCCTTAGCGTTTTTGGTGCAGGCGATTACAATCGGAGGGATTACTGGCGTGGTGCTAGCGATAGTTGGTATAGTGCCCGTAGAGATACATCGCAACATTGAATTACACGTTAGTAATAAAGACGATGCGACTAAGATTTTAAAATCCTGGGGACTAGCTTTAGGTACTGAACCAGAGGAAGAAGAGTACTGAGCATCGGACGCAATAACGGACGCAGTATCTAATTGCACTTAATTGTAAGTTATTGCTTTACATTGCTTTTGATTGCACTATAATAGCATCGAGAACGGGCTAGGAAATCAATTAACTTGTTGATTATTATGGAGATTTATCTTAGCTAACGCTAACGAGTCCCGTCCGTTCCGCCACTTTTAAATCTCTATGGGAATCAGTAAGTTAAGACTGATAGCAGTGCTCAGAACGCAATTTCGGACGCACTGTATAAGGAGATACAATGGCCACTTGTACCCCAATGATAGACAAAGAAACGGGGAAAATTGTTTCCTACCGTTTTCAGATCCGTAAGAAAGGCTTTAAGCCAACAAGTAAAAAATTCGATACCAAAGCTAAAGGTGAACGCTGGGCTAAGAAAACTGAATCTGAAATGGATTTAGGCAACTGGCAAGGCACATCGAACAATGCGCGCTGGACGTTGGGCGCTGTCATGAAAGCTTACATCAACGAAGTTCATCCTATTAAGCCGTTCGGCAAAACAAAATATAACGCATTACTGCGCCTTCAAACATTACCTATTGCCAATGTGAGTATCAGTGAACTTACAGGGCAACACTTTTTTGAGTTTGCTAAACACCGCCGTTTAAAAGTAAAAGGTAAATCGGTCCAAGACGACATTGGGTATATGAGCAAAGCGCTTGTGTTTGCCCGTGCAATTAAACTACTCCCTAACGCTGACAAATCCCTACGAGATATTCGCCCGGTGTTAGCTGATTATGATTTGACTGCACCAAGCAGGGATCGTAATCGAAGGTTAGTACCAGGTGAATTTGAGGCATTGTTATCAGTGCCTCATAAAATGTATGACGGCAGCAACCGCTCAGATGCACACAAGACACGGTTGCGTATGAAGTACATTATTCCTTTAGCATTGGAAACAACAATGCGAGAAGGTGAGCTTGCACGAATGCTGTTAACGGATGCAAACTTTGACACAGGCGAATTGATGATTTGGAAGCGGAAGCATCCAACTAAGAAAGAGACCAATGACCAATGCATACCGTTAACAGAAGAAGCCATTAAGGTACTTAAAGAGTACTTAGCCTTGGGCATCCACACTGAGGGCAAACCCTTGTTCTGGCCAGTAAGTGCTAGGAATATTTCAGACATGTTTCACACAATGGCTGAGCTATGTAACATTAACGAGAAGGGTAGCAGTGTTAGGTCAAATTTTAATAACTTGACGTTTCATGATTTGAGGCACGAAGCGATCACGCGATTGTTTGCAGAAGGGTTTAAAGCAGAAGAGGTGATGTTGTTTTCAGGTCATACAGACATGAAGTCACTTTTAATATATGTGAACCTCACTCCAGCCGATGTTCTACGCGCTAAAGAAATACGACGCGTGATTATGGAACAACGGCTAGACGAGATTAGTTTAGCTCTTTAATTTCAGCAGCGGACAACGCGCATTGCTCGTCGACGTATGCTGCAAGATCAGATAAACGCATCATGCGTTTTTTGCCAAGCGTGAATGTGGGCACTTCAAAACGTCCACAATAAACGCTTTGTTGTAAGGTGCGCTTTGGTACGCCAAGCAAGTCACTGACTTCGTCAAGGCCGATAAACGGCTTGTTAAAAAGATCAGTGAGTAGAGTCTGAGTCGTCTTCATAAGATTCAACCAGTTTGTTGAGATACCACGCTGCCTTTTTGGCATCCTCTGCGGTGTCCCATTTCTCTCTCCATAGGTATTTAATTACGGTTGCTCTGCAGTGGGCTCGGAATCCTTCCGGTCCTAGTGCAGCGCGTATGGCGTCAATGCATTGCATCCCTGTATCAGATTGGTAGTGCACAGGTTGCTCAACCATGTCGTGTTCTTTCATATTATTAGCTCTGCTTATATTGGAATGCAAAAAAATCGGAACTACTTTTATGGGGGACCTTGCTGTGTGGTGGCAGTTGAGTTGCAACCAATAGCTATTTTAAATTCGGACTTTACTATTTTTTCAAATATTCCAAAAACAGGTTTAGTGATTGCAAAAGTATCAGTGTGGATTAAGTGCCAAGCCCATTGATCTTCTCGCATCCACGCCTTCTTTTTGGATTGATTGTTATTCAGATTTATAACTAACATTTATACCTTTTTTTTATAATTAGATTTATATGATGTAACACGCAAAAAAAAGTTCACTCTGCTACAAATGAG
>CAXBGL010000230.1:0-2633 GCA_963975255.1 uncultured Nitrosomonas sp.
GTTTTGTTATTGAAGGTCATGGTGATGCTCATCCCTTGGTATCAAATGATACAGCTGAAAACCGATCACTCAATCGTCGCGTAGAACTTATTATCGTGCAAGGTGAAGATCAGGATGAAGTCAATGAGATATCTACTGATAGTGACAACCCTTTTACTAGCAAGGTTGGTGGAGATGAAACACCTGAATTAACAACTTCGGTTCAAAGTATATTAGACGATGAAATCGCGCCGCCAGCTCAATCAGAAGTTGATGCAATAGATTTACAAACTTTAAAAGACCGTTTCGAATTAATAAGACAAGGTCTACAAGAACAATAAACTTCAGGAATAAAACTATGGATGATCGCAGACGATATTTCCGAATTCATGACAAAGTCTCTCTCAAGTACCGTGTCGTACAGGGCATCGATATAGAGACAGAGATTAAACGAACAGAGCATGAACAAAACAATCTTGCTGAACTTAAAAATGCATTTAATTGCATAACAACAAAAATAATGACCAAGATGGACCGTGTCGAAGAAACCAGTCCGCTAGTAGCAGAAATATTAGGGTTGTTTGATAAAAAGATATCGCTGATTGAAAGCATGGTGATGCACAACGATGATCAGGATAATTCAATTACCGAGACACAGCTCGTCGACTTAAGTGCAAGCGGGATGTCGTTCGAATCCAACACCCCTATCAACGAAGATGTAAATCTAAAAATGGATCTGGTTCTTTTCCCTGAATATCAATTCATCCCTGTTTATGCAAAAGTTGTCGATTGCAGAAAAAAAATGGATGACAACCTATATCGATTTAATATCGCTGTAGATTTTGTCGGTATTTCTGAAAGCGATCAGGAAATCATTATGCAGCATATCCTTAGTAGACAAGCAAAACTATTAAAGGAGGAACGTCATCAGGAAGTAATGGAAGAGGACAAACCTAAATTAGCGGCTAGTGGATATTAAAATCGTATCTGCAAATAAGTCTCAAGTAAGTGGAGTTGCATCCCGTCACGGCTAACAACCTGACTAAACCTGCTTTGAGAAATCATACTCAAGTACTAGTACGGGCTGACCATTTTTTATAAAGCCGCGCGGGTTCTCACCCACATACTTAAACCCTAACTTTCGAATAACCATTTCACTTTGCTGATTCCAGGTAGCGTGGTCCGTAGTTATTTTAACCGCCTCGATCCGTTGGAATCCAAAGTCGAGTATTGCTCGTGCAGCTTCCGTTGCAAAACCGCGATTCCAGTATTTCGGATGTATCCAAAACCCTATGTTCCAGATCCCTGGTGCCTTTTTTTTGAGAAGGCCAACCCTGCCTATTGATGCCCCATCATTTTTTATCTCGACCGTAAAAATGTAGTCAACACCTGACTCCCAATCAGCCATATTTCTTTCAGTTATTGCAACAATTTCTTCCTTGCTGTTTGGCGGTTCCCATGTCATTCCATCATTGAATCCTTCATAGCGACTAACATCCCAAACAAGATCAACATCCGATAGATCGGCGGCCCTAAGTCTCAGCCGATCTGTTGTTAATATGGTGTCTCGTGGAATATTATTCATTGGAGCAATGTCAGTGCTTTCAAGATCACTGGGAAAATTTGTTAGGTTTTACAAATAGAAACGCCACCGTCCACCAGCATTGCCGTCCCTGTCGTAAAACTTGATGCGTCTGAGGCAAGATACAACGCTGACTGTGCAATTTCTTCTGGCTTGGCGATTCTTTTTAGTACGTGCATATTTTTTACAAACTCGACGATATCTGGAGAATCCGCAAACTCACCACTCATAGGGGTATCAGTGCCTCCCGGTAACAATGCATTGACTCGAATCCCGCTTGCACCATATTCAACTGCAAGTGCCTTTGTTAAACCAATCATCCCAGCCTTGCTGGCTGCATAATCAGCTTTTTGCGGCAGACCGATTGTATAACCAACAAAGGACGAAGTGAAAATAAGTGAGCCACCTGATTTAAGCATAGCGGGCAATTGATATTTTGCGCCTAAAAAAGCACTGGTAAGATTGGTACTTATTGTATCTTCCCACGCTTTCAATGTGATACCCGGTGTTGCTTTCCCAGCGCCCAATGTGCCGGCATTATTGAACGCAATATCAAGACCACCATATTCTTGAACGGTAAATTCGATTAGTGCTTTTGCATAGGCTTCTTTGTTCACATCACCCGCTAATGCCTTCGCATCCCCACCTGCCCGTGTGATTTCGTCTACCAGTGTATCCAGTTCTTTATGTCGCCTTGCTGCTACGACAACCTTTGCGCCTTCTTGAGTGAACAACTTTGCCGTTGCGCGACCTATCCCTGAGCTGGCACCGGTAACAAGTGCGACTTTATTTTGTAAAATATTCATACGAAGCTCTCCTAGAGTAAATTCTATAGCACAGTGCTATAGGTGCTGTAGGTACTCTAAGTGCTTTCGTTACAATCTTCGATCCGATTCTTGCTACTCGAGAACAGAGTGAATACGGCTTTTAAAACGCTTTGTTTATAGACTCTGTTATGTTTTGGGCAGGGTCACTCCCGTCTGCCCTTGATATTTGCCTGCTCGGTCTTTATATGACGTTTCACAAACTTCATCCGATTCAATAAAAATGACCTGCGCGACACCTTCATTGG
>CAXBGL010000231.1:0-2630 GCA_963975255.1 uncultured Nitrosomonas sp.
TCCTTTGTACGAAAATACACTCACAATTGAATTACGCGACAGGCCCTTCAGGAATTACGTGTCATAAATAGACCCGTATTTTTTTGAACGCCTTTCATAGTCTTATGCTGATTGGTAGAATACCGACAGTCAAATGGGGCAGTAATAGCCAAGCCATCATTTTGATAGAGATTTTTCTCGTTATCTTTCAAATTATAAAAGACTGGTCTGGCATAAATTCAAATCTGAATACGCGTTCGTCCCCTAAAAATATAGGGAGTCAATTAGGAGTTTGCATGCATACATCACAAGTAAAAGAATTTCTTATTAATTTGCAAAAAAGTATCGTCAAGGGGCTAGAACAAATTGACGGAAAATCATTTCGAGAAGACAAATGGGATCGCCCAGAGGGTGGCGGAGGAATAAGCCGCGTCATTGAAGAAGGTAATGTATTTGAACGTGGCGGGGTAAATTTTTCTCATGTATATGGGTGTGGATTACCCGCATCAGCCACGGCTGCGCGTCCTGAGCTGGCGGGTCGTTCCTTTGAAGCAATGGGAATATCTCTAGTACTCCATCCGCGTAATCCATACGCGCCAACAGTTCATATGAATGTTCGTTTTTTTGAGGCACGTAAAGAAGATACAGAATCTGTCTGGTGGTTTGGCGGCGGAAAGGATCTAACACCCTATTATGGCTATGAAGAAGATGCGATACATTTCCATCAGACTTGTAAAAATGCACTAGAACCTTTTGGCGATAAGTACTATTCAGATTTTAAAAAATGGTGCGACAAATACTTTTACCTAAAGCATCGCCAAGAACCAAGAGGGATTGGAGGTGTTTTCTTTGATGATCTCAATCAGCCTGATTTCGATACTTGCTTTAATCTGACTAAAAGTGTCGGCGATCATTTTCTCCCTGCCTATATTCCGATTATTGAGAGACGTATCAACTCCCCATTTACTGAGAATGAACGGGATTTCCAAGCATATCGACGCGGACGCTATGTGGAATTTAATTTGGTTTGGGATCGTGGTACATTATTTGGATTACAAACAGGCGGACGCACCGAATCAATCCTGATGTCACTACCGCCACTTGTTAAGTGGCGGTATGATTGGAAGCCTCAAGCAGGTAGCGCGGAAGCCAAACTCTATACCGATTTCTTAATTGGTAAAGACTGGATATCGGTATCGTGAACAAACGATAATTTTTTGCGGAATGACCGTTGACTATTTTTCAGATATGGTGTTAAATCGATTCGTCTATAAATGAACTGATAAATAACTAAAATTATGATAGATATACTTAAGAACTTGTTAGTAATATTTTTTATTGTGTTCTTCGTTATTAATGTCGGGGGCTATAATAATGATTCAATCCCAACACATAATGAAGTAGGTGCGATGATTAAGGGTTCTATTGGCGGCATTTTTCCTGCAGATCAATAGTCATTCTAATCTTTAATACTCTGTACTTAGTACCCTAAATTAAAAGTTTCAGTTCATCTGGGAAACGCACGCTTTCCGGATGAACTGAATGTCACGTATTTTTTTATGTGGCAGCATGATTGTCAGTTTAGTCAAGTGCAACATACCCGAAGAAATAAGCTTTATTTACAAGGCCATTTTTTTAGTGCTAGCATACCCTCAGGTGTCAACACCAACTAGGAATATTCCTTACCCTGCTTTCCCATTTGTTATAGAGCAGTGTAGGCAGATTTATCGTCAAGGATGATTCTAACTAGTTTGCGAGGCGTTTCCGCACCATCGATTTATCCACTCACTCATTGACCGCTTTACTGGCGATTGACGGAACGGGTTTCTATCACGGCAAGCTGAGCTTTCACATTTACCAAAGCAGTTCACATCGGCTGTCAGGAATAAAGTCCTCTATAAATTATCCTGTGGTTTTTTGTAAACACACCTGTATGGTTGTTCTACTAAAGTGCAAACATGCCTGACTCCACCTAAATAACCATACAGATAGATGCAGGTATGCCAATAGGTGCTTTATTCTTTTACATAGTTGTCTATTTACTCGGCTACTATGTCTGTCATGTTCTCAACCTGTTAAAAGTCCGCCCCTGGATCCGCAACCGCTATATCGCCGCATTGATTCCTGTTTTCCTGGTTGGTACTGTGCATGCTTATTATATTATTAGCAGCCCACCACCTCGTAGTCAGGATACCAGCATGGGTTTCGCTCTGGGCTATTATATTGTGATGCCGATTGTAGTCGTTACGCTGGGCGCTTTCTACGCAATGTGGCAAGACAAGACCCAACACAACAACTCAGATTCATAGCTGTAACTTCTTACATAAAGAATCCATAAAATAAACCTGCTAGTTTCCAATACTATGAATCTTTCTCAAGCATTTTTCCACTAATTCGTTTCTGTTCGAAACCATCACTTCTGAGTTTTGGTCTGCTAACACTAAGACTGGCGCGACGCAATCATTCACCCGTTTATTTCCATTTATTTATTACTTAAGCAAGGTGTTAGCCCCAATATTGCACGAGATGAGGTGGCAATTCCCTTGTAAGATTTTATAAGGCTATGTCGCAATTAACTATTGGTTTTTGTTAACTTTCTAATTGTACTTTAATTATTGAGGCTATCAAGTCCATGGTTAATAAGGGTTTTA
>CAXBGL010000232.1:0-2591 GCA_963975255.1 uncultured Nitrosomonas sp.
ATCAACCGGTGGCGGCGCATTATTAACCGTTACAGCTACAGCAGATGAAGTAGCTGAGTTATCAGCTTCATCAAAGGCTTTGGTAGTGAGTGTGTAGCTACCATCTGTCAAAGTGGTTGTATCCCAGTTAAAAGCGAAGGGTGCTTGAGTGTTCGTCATGGTTTTTTGTCCATTCACGAAGAGTTCGATGCGGACCACAGCTACATTGTCAGCAGCATTCACATTGACTGGAACGATACCTAGTACTTCGCCACCTGTCGGGGCAGTAATCGCAATACTGGGTGCTTCGTCGTCCGTTACAGGGCTATTGTTAACGTTTACTGAAACATTTGCTGAAGTTCCCTCATTGCCTGCTGCATCAAAAGCATGTGCTGTTAAGACATGATTGCCATCCGATAATGTAGTGGTGTCCCAGGAAAAAGCAAAGGGAGATTGGGTATCGGTAATTATTTTCTGACCATCTACAAATAATTCGACGCGTACCACACCGGCATTGTCGGAATAATTGACATCAACGGGAACGATTCCTGTTACTTCACCACCTGTCGGTGCAGTGATTGAAATAGTGGGCGCCTGATCGTCTACACTGATGAGTGCACTGGCCGCAGCGACTGCCGCAGCGGCATCTACACGACCAGTGCCGTAAAATTCATCATATCCTGTTGTGCCCAAATCAACAGTGGTTGATAAAATAATCTGATCCAGATCGGCTGGACTCAAGTTATTATTGGCTGAGAACATCAAAGCTGCGGTTGCGGCCACGACAGGGCTGGAAAAAGAAGTGCCGGATGCATTGCCATAGCCACCACTGCGCGTGGTGGTGTAAATACTGACACCGGGTGCGGCAAGATCAACAAAAGCACCATAGCTTGACCAGCTAGGACGTTGATCATTACTATTTGTAGCGGCTGCAACCAGCAAAGCATCGCTTGCCGCATAATTCAATAAACTGCCGGTATTGCCTGCTGAGACCACAACTATACCGCCTTTGCTGCGCATATACGCAGCAGCAGATTGGATAGTTGAACTCCCTGCGACACCACTGTAGCTGTTATTAACCACTTTGGCACCATGATCGGCCGCCCAGCGAATGCCTTCGGCGATGGTACTGAAGTAACCAAATCCATCTGGATCGGAAATACGTATGGGCATGATGCTGGATCCCCAGGCAACGCCCGCACTGCCTGCACCATTGTTCGCGGCCGCTGCTGCGGTGCCGGCTACCTTTGTGCCGTGACCATGTACATCTGCCGTATTAGAATTATTATCAAAAATGTTCCAGCCTGGCACCATGTTCGCGGCAAGATCAGGATGGGAACCATTCACACCGGTATCTAGAATTGCGATGATGATGCCATCACCATTGGCAGTATCCCAGGCATTCAATGCCTGTATTTTGGGTAGTGCCCAACTGCTTCCAAAGAATGGATCCGTCACCGATTGCTCGGGTGCTACCATCATATCCAGCTCAACATCCTTAAATCGCTTGTCTTTTTTTAATGCCCGCATTACTTTGACTTCATCGGCGCCTGCGGGTAATTCGCAGATATGCACATTCAATTTTTTCAGATGACGCTTGGGTTTGGCGCCATGCGGTTTGAGTGCTTTTCCAATTTCTTCTATGGATAAACCCGCACGTGGTGTTATCAGTAAACGGCCTTTTGCCCATCTTGCGGTGGGTTGGGTTTTCGTGGATGCATTTTTTTGTGCAGCGTTTGATTGTTTCTCTTGAGCAATGGTTGCAGGCGCGGCATTACTCAAACCAATATAACCGCTTAGCAGAGCAATCAAAGAAAATGCGCAGATAAAGCCTGGTGTTGCGCTTGAGTAGGTACACCGACTGCCATTAGAGAATTGAATGGGGGACTGTTGTGCCATGCGAGTTTCCTTGTGTAATAATTAAAAAACTTTGATTCAGGCACAAGAACGCATGTTCAGGTATTGCAACTTCAGTTTTAGTTCCCTGGTAGCCCCACTGTCTTTTTCAAGACTGGAAGCTTTGCGTCTTCATCTCGCGATGAGTTTGCCTTTGTCAGTTATTTACTAAGACGACATTTTATAGGGAAACTTTAGAATTTTTGCGTAGGATTAATGAGGTGTTTTGGGGTTATTTAGCTGCAATGAGTTGCTGTTGACAATAATTCTTCTTTGACGTGTCCACACAATACGTGGATAAGTAATAAAATAAGCGCCCCGAAGGGCGCTTGGAAGTTTGCAGGGTAAAATGCTTGGTTAATTATAAACAGTTATTGTTTTACTGGCACTATTTCCGGCCTGATCTGAGACCTGTACTGTGACGGTGTGTGTGGAGTTCTCGGATCTGCCGCGTTTACGGGTATTCCAATTATAACTCAGCGAACTACTATTACTGACGGCAACTTCTTTGTCATTGATGGTCAAGGTAATTTGCGCAACGATCTGATCATCGGTAGCCGATACACTCACCGTTTGTTTGTTTGCGTGCGACGCGCATGCCATCCGTGAGATTAAAATTGGTGATGACAGGTATTGTGGTATCAACGACAGGTGCTGTGGCATCAACCGGTGGCGGCGCATTATTAACCGTTACAGCTACAGCAGATGAAGTAGCT
>CAXBGL010000233.1:0-2534 GCA_963975255.1 uncultured Nitrosomonas sp.
CACTTGTTCATCTACAACAGGTAAGCTTGTAATATCGGTCATACGCTCGAGTTCTGTCACACCCCGTGGTTGTGACACAGCTGCCTCCCAACCAACATTACCGTTAAATAAGCTCATCGCAACCATTTTGCCACCTGGGAATCCTGCAAATATTGCACCCCGTGACATGTATAACCCTACAGAACTCCGTACAGTCAGAGAAGGCGTTTCGCCTTGGTATACCCATTTACGGCTACCATCCACTGAATCTAGACCAAAAATCCTGCCATCGCCAGATCGTACAGCCACGAAACTTCTTTCAGCTTGTGGTGCACTTAACACTTCACTGGTAACTTGTGCTTTCCATAAATTTTTACCCGCTTCATCAAATGCAAGAACTTCGCCCATGAAGGTACCAACCAGAACTAGGCTCTCTCCTGCACCGACACCACCTGACAATTGATGTTCCGTATCAATCTTCCAATTCTCTTTGCCTGTTGCAGGATCAAGACTTACTAACTGGCCATCCTCAGCGGCAGCATAAACGGCACCATTTTGGAAAACCGGTGAAAACATCGCGAATTCACTCGCCCCAACCGCATTCTGCCATATTAGTGGTATTCTTGGTGCCGCCCCCAAATCAGCCAATTCTTTTTCATCATATACAATCTCAATCTCTTTTTCTGGCATGACAAGATCCTTGACTTGATTACTAAACGAGTCAAGCGTTCTCATATTAAACATGTCCAGGGTACTGCCACATCCAACAAGCGATAGCAATAGCACCAAAATCAAAATACGTCGCAAAGACGCAAAGTGTAACCGAACCATTATTAAACTCACTACCTGACTTCACGCAAGGCATCAAGCTTCATTTGAACAACATTATGGTAAGTGTTCTTTTTATCAAGTTTGTCTACGGCTATTTGATAGGCCTGGCGTGCTTCAACGATTTTATCTGTTGCATTCAACACATCACCTTTACGGTCAGCATAAAGGCCAGCAAAAGATTCGCCATGTTTGCCTTCAAGTAGACGTAATGCTTCGTTGTATTTCTTTTCGTCTAATAATACTCCAGCTAGTCTTAATCGAGCCAAATCTTTTAATTCCGGTTCTTCAGCTTTATCCATTACCCATTGCAATTGTTCTTGCGCACGCTTCGCATCACCACCCACCACATTCGCCCGTGCAGCAAGCATTGCTGCACGTGGGGCATAACCACTTGATGAAAACCCTTCCATTAGTAAATGTGCGGCGTCACTAATTTTTACTGGGTCTTCTGTTGACTTAACCTGCTGTAACAGAACATATAAATCCGCTGCCTGATCAGCCTGTTGCTTTTGATAATATTTCCACGCTTGCGTACCACCGATTGTTGCAACTAAAGTTGACACAACGATAATTACCGATACGCCATAACTATCCCACCAGGATTTGAGATTATCTATCTTATCTTGTTCCTCTAAATTATATGTTGCCATTATTCCTTCCTGAATAAGTTATCAAATTTCTATAATGATATTATCTGGGCAAATCAACAATAGTTTGAGGCGCTAAGCATAATAATTTACACGCCAGATAAATAAATGCGGCTATAAATACGATCAATTTTTACACTGTTCTTTAATCAAAGCAGCCGCTGCACTTAATCCAACCCTTACTTGCTCTGTTGCCTCACGTAATGGTTTGATACTGATCTCTTCAGCTTGCACTTCGTCATCACCAATGATGAATGCAAAACGTGCGCCGCTGGCATCCGCTTTTTTCATTTGCGACTTAAAGCTTCCTCCACCACAATGCAATACCGCTTTGAGTCCTTCATTGCGTAAAAATTCCGCTGTTTTCCATGCAAAATCCAATACGGTCTCACCCTGGTGAACAATATACACATCAGGTGTAGGACGCGATATCTCCTTCCCACATTCCGACATTAATGCCAGTAAGCGTTCAACACCCATAGCAAAACCACAAGCTGGTGACGGTTTGCCACCAATTTGCGCAATTAACCCATCATAACGCCCCCCCGCACAAACAGTACCTTGCGCACCCAGTCTATCCGTAACCCATTCAAATACAGTGCGATTGTAGTAGTCCAATCCCCTCACTAACTGTAAATTTATTTCAAAGTCGATACTTTGTGATTGCAGTATATGCTGTAATGCTTCAAAGTGTGTACGTGATGCCTCATCTAAATCTTCGATGAGTTTGGGTGCCCCCTCAATAATTGCGCGCATGTCTGGGTTTTTGCTATCCAGTATACGCAGTGGGTTACTATACAAACGTCTGTGCGCATCTTCATCGAGCTTGTCTAGGTGCTGTTCAAAATATTTAATTAACTTTGTTCGATGTAAAGCCCGTGACTCAACACTACCTAGTGTGCCAATCTCTAAACGGACATCCGAAATTCCCAGCTTTTCCCATAACCGTGCGCACATAACAATATGTTCAGCATCAATATCTGGGCCTACATATCCCAGTGCTTCTACACCTACCTGATGAAATTGTCGATAACGCCCTTTTTGTGGCCGTTCATGACGAAACATCGGTCCTGAATA
>CAXBGL010000234.1:0-2521 GCA_963975255.1 uncultured Nitrosomonas sp.
AACCAACTCGTTAAGAGTTGCACTTACAAATTGAATTCACGTAATATTGTTATATCAATATATTGTTCCAAAAAGCTTTCCAATTCCTGTTGTAATGCCCATAGCAAGCATACCCCAGAAAGTAACGCGAAAAGCACTCTTAATGGGATTAGCACCACCAACGTAACCTGCAACAACACCAAGTAGTATTAAACAAACAAGAGTGCTTCCTGCGACAACGGGAATAATATAGCTTGCTGGAGAAAGTAATACAGATACAAGAGGTAGTATTGCGCCAACTGCAAAGGTTGTGGCTGATGCCAGTGCCGCCTGAATCGGTCGTGCTGAATGGATGTCTGATATACCCAGTTCATCTCGCGCATGAGCCGCTAATGGGTCCTTTAGTGTGAGTTGTTTGGCCACCTGAATGGCGAGTGAAGATTCCACTCCTCTTTCCATATATATTGTAGCTAATTCCTGAAGTTCTAAGTCGGGGTACGCATCCAGAAATTTTGATTCCCTTTCAAGATCAGCTTTTTCAGTATCAGCTTGTGAACTTACTGATACATACTCACCTGCAGCCATCGACATCGCACCAGCCACTAATCCGGCAATTCCTGTTATCAAGATACTCTTAGGAGAAGCATTCGCAGCTGCAACACCCATGACAAGACTAGCGGTTGAGATGATGCCATCATTTGCACCGAGTACCGCTGCACGTAGCCAGCCTATTCTGTTGGAGTAGTGTTCCTCTTCATGTGCTCTCACTCATTTATTTCCCTAATTTTATTTATGTAAAATACTTCATTGTTAAAGTTAAGTGTATTTGTCAGTTGCTACACCAACACCGAATTCATACACTAACTGCCCACCAAAATATGCAGTTGTAATGATAAGTGCAGCGATGATAATTTCTAAAACGACAATACTTACCGCACATTTACCGCTTAACTGTCTTTTACACCACCAAAGAATTGCACGAATAATCCCCCAGATTACTAAGACAGCTGCCGCAACGTGTCCCAGCTCTTCATGGGTCTCCATTACACTTAGTTTTGTTCCTTTATCCAAAGCTATATCCAGAGCGACGTCACCAAAGGCGAAAGCAATTGCAGCAAAAGTACCCGCACAAACTGCGAGTCCGGTAGATACATTTCCAACAGAGTCACGACCACCGATAATGCCACTACGAAATAGTACTGCCAGATCAAATGCAGCAAGAGTAAGCGTGAAGACAATGGGAAAATGCACAACTACGGGATGTATCTGTTCGGTAGGTAACATATTAATTACTCCTCAGTATTAAAAAACATTACTTGTTTTTAAAACCAAACTCTTATGCCTGCAACTAGTGCCAAATTATCGACAACTTCACCTTCACTGCGGGCAATGTCAGCAGTGTCACCTAATTTTCGTTTCCAGCTAAAACCAATATAGGGAGCAAGCTCACGTCGGAACTCATAACGTAAGCGTAAACCGAGTTGCACATCATTAAAACCACTGCCGATACCGAATTGACTTGCAGAACTGGCAGCAATGTTAGTTTCAAATCGAGGTTGGAGAATCAATCGTTGTGTAAATAGCATTTCATATGTTGCGGTTAATCTCGCCGATACATCACCATCATCACTGATAAACATGGCTGGTTCGATTTCGAAACGGTAAGGTGCCAACCCTTGAAAGCCGATAACTGCAAAGCCACGATCTTTATCAGAACCCGAACCATATAATCGGTCGTAGCGTAGCCCCATCTGAAAATCCCAAAAGGGCGCGATCATTCGACTATAAAGTGCTTGTAACTCGAGATCACCACTGTTTGAAGCAGTTTGATCTTCACCTTCAAATTTAGTCCAGAATTTATTGTAGTCCGTGCCGTACCAACCCTGAATATCCCAACGTAATGTGTCTCTACCTTCATTGTTACGATACTCAAGTTGGTCTGCAATCACCATGCTGAATGGTTGATTATCTTCTACAGGCTCGGGCCAGGTAGTTTCTTCGCCGAGTGCAGGTTGACTGATGAACGTTGTTATGAAAATCAAGGTTAAATAACAATCTGCATACTTAAGAATTCTATTTTGACTATGCATTGCTATGAGCCTCCATCGTATCTTTTGATACGGATACGACTCTGAACATACCCATATCCATGTGATAAAGTAGATGACAATGAAAAGCCCAATTCCCCATTGCATCTGCACTGATCAATGCGGTTAAACGTTCACCTGGTTTTACATTTAATGTATGTTTACGTGGTCGATATTCACCAGCACCATTCTCAAGTTCCATCCACATACCATGAAGATGTATAGGATGTTCCATCATAGTATCGTTAACCAATATCAAACGCAGACGTTCGCCATACGAGAAATGTATCGGGCCATCAACCTCTGAGAATTTTTTACCATCAAAGGACCACATGTAACGATCCATGACCCCGGTTAAATGTAATTCGACCTCTCTTTCCGGTTGGCGCTGATCAGGATAAGGAGACAGACTTCTTAAATCAGTATAAACGAGGACACGTCTGCCATTATTTTCC
>CAXBGL010000235.1:0-2446 GCA_963975255.1 uncultured Nitrosomonas sp.
ACCCCGCGGTCTTGCCGCGGGGATAGGTGCAGGGCGCGCGGAGCAAATTTATTAATTGCGCAAAAACTTTATGCAGCATAACCAACCTGATGGCCACGCTTTACAAAAAGGATTACAAATTTTATTGACGAGCTTTCTACGAGAAAGATTTATGCGTATTACACAACCAGTTCTATTGTTACATGGTGAGAATGATGTAATTACGCATCCAGCTGCTGCAAAATGGATGTGCCAACAATTGGATCACTCAAGATTGGTTATGTTTCCACATTATGGTCACGCGTCATTTTTATTCTGTCTCGACCAATTTATTTGCATGCTTACATGAATTACGAACATACTTTAGATAAACGTCAAGTACGACGGGCATTTAATCGTGCGGCAATAAGCTACGATCAAGCCGCAGTGTTACAGCGCGAAGTCTGTGATCGAATGCTGTCACGTCTTGATTACATTAAATATTTGCCAGATACAATTCTCGATGCGGGTAGTGGAACAGGATATGGTCATCATGCATTAGCCAAGCGCTATCCTGCTAGTAATTTTTTGGCCATTGACATTGCATTAGCCATGCTTTTTCAGGCACGTCCCAATTTTTCTGGATGGCGGCATTGGTTGCCAAGTCGCAAGCGTACTCATTATGTTTGTGGTGACATTGAGCAGTTGCCATTAAAAGATGCTTGTGTCGATATGGTATGGTCAAATCTCTCGTTACAATGGTGCAATAATCTGGATCATACCTTTTTTGAGGTAAACCGTATTTTACGCACTGACGGGGTATTTATGTTTAGTACATTTGGTCCAGATACCTTAAAAGAATTGCGCCAAGCATTTGTTCAAGTAGATGAATATAGTCATGTTAATCATTTCATTGATATGCATGATGTCGGCGATTTGTTAGTGCATAACGGTTTTTCTACACCTGTTATGGATATGGAGTATATAACTATGACTTATGATGATGCGATGAGCGTGATGCGTGACCTCAAAGCCATTGGTGCACACAATGTAACCCAAGGCAGGCATCAAGGTCTAACTGGAAAGTCCGCATGGCAAAAAGCAAACAAACAATATGAAACATTACGCCAGGATGGAAAGTTGCCTGCTACATTTGAGGTAATATATGGTCATGCTTGGAAGCCAGCGTCTCGGACAGCAGTTTTGACACCTGAAACTCGTAGACAAATTGGTTTGGAATAATGTGGCTATTTCATGACCACAGGTTATTTTATTACTGGAACAGATACAGGTGTTGGTAAAACACGGGTGAGTTGTGCGTTGTTGCATGCTCTTGCAGCTGATGGTAAACAAGTTGTTGGAATGAAACCACTCGTTGCTGGCAGTGAGAACGGAAAATGGGTGGATGTTGAATTGTTACTGGCGGCGAGTAATGTTGCGGCATCACAAGCACAAATAAACCCTTACGCATTAAAGCCACCTATTGCGCCGCATATTGCTGCAAAGCAGGCTGGTATTCAAATCGATCTGATGGTTATTCAACAGACATACATCGATTTGCAAAAGATGGCTGATATGGTAATTGTTGAGGGTGTTGGTGGGTTCTTGGTACCACTTAGTGATCTGGCTGATGGTGCTGATCTTGCACGAATATTGAATCTTCCGGTGATATTGGTTGTGGGATTGCGACTGGGGTGCCTGAACCATGCTTTGTTGACCGCACAAGCTGTTCGGGCCAGTGGTCAATCACTGGTAGGTTGGGTGGCGAATTGTATTGACCCGCAGATGCTGGAACAGGAAAAGAATATCCGGTCACTCGAGCAGCGACTTGATTGCCCGCTACTCGGTGTATTCCCATTTGAAGAAAGTATAAACCCGAAACAATTTTCTAAATTGCTCGATATGACTAAACTGAGATAAGTTTAGATAACATACATGTCATGCGTCATGCGCAAGCTTTTAAAAAAATCTATATCGGTTGGGTGGCCAACAGCATCGATCTAAACAACGCTGTTTTCCCCAGTACTCTGGTAAGTATTGCACGCTTATTAACACATCTGGAAAATTAAACGGTTCTTGGGTGCACTTTGTTACCGGTGACACCTTTCTTTTATGCGGTATAAATAATCGAATTATAAGGAATTAAAAGGGAGTCGCCTCTTACTTACGTACAATGTTGAAGCTGGAAAGATTGCTAATATCAGGATTATTATAATGAAACGAGCACACAATTATCGCTGAGCAAGAAAATATCAAATCATAAAGCAGCAAATGATGACATTCCAAATAGAGTGGAGTCTTTGAAGAGTTTCTGCTGGAATTCACACTGTTTTGACATGTTTAATTTGCCAGTTACAGCTTAAAAATAGTAATTCGCACATACATGGACGGCCACTTTTTGCCAAGCTTTCATTTAATGATTTTAAGAAGGTTAAGATTGCAGCCATACATCCGGACTTTGTGTGAAGCTCATTGCCTCTGTCCCTGA
>CAXBGL010000236.1:0-2375 GCA_963975255.1 uncultured Nitrosomonas sp.
TCAACCACACCCCAATCAGCTCTTTCCCCAACAGTTGCAACATAATAACCATCCACCCAAAACTCACCGCCCCACAGTGTCGATGGTGGTACAACAGTCTTTGGAAGATGTTCCACGAATCCGAAAAAATGGCGGCGAGCTTGGAACCACTTCCTTGCGGCAGAGTGCTTCATTATGCTTTTCTCGGAGCTCACTTAATCTGACCCTGCATTGGATGAGGGAACGTGACATTCATTGAGCGCTTGGAATCCTTCACCTTGATGCACAGTAAATTGCGCAAATGGAATGATCCAGTTTTCTTCATTGCAGACTGCCACACAAGTTTTCTGAATCAAGCGACCTAGCGAAAAATAAGAATCTGCTACCTCGCCTTTGAAGCTCGCTATAATTAAATAGTCTAATGAGCTGGCACCAGCTTCCTTAAAATCGACTTGGAGATTGAGTGTCTGATCATTAAATCCAGCTTTCGTAAAAGCGTGGGCAAGCGCTTTGTGTATGCGCTCGGGAATCACATCCAGGCATAGCGTCTGATGCTGATAATCAACACCAAACGTTACCGCCACATTGAATCCCATGTGCGAAAGATTACGGAAATCCATGCGAAAGAAGTCAGCTGTGGGAAAATGCACTACGCTTCCCATCATTCGTACCTGTACTAGTTCCAGCGTTTGTTCCAAGACCTGACCGTAACGACCATCGGAAAACAAGATATAGTCTTTTGCATTGCAGGGAAACCAGGGTTCATCGATAACCGGACGTGATACCATGCTACCCAGCGTACGCAGCGGCAATCTTATAATACCCTTCAAATCAGGATTACGGAGCAGTGAATCGACATTGATTGATTTAACCTGCATAGGCAGTCCTTCGTAAACGACTTTTTCGCCCAATCGTACCGGACCAATATCTAATAGCAACTTGGATTCAGCAAGATAAAGTGGCAAAATATGCCGAAAACTCAGTGCCATGGCAACCAGTAAAATAATGACCAGTGTGAGCAGTAAAAAGTCTCCGGCCAGGTAAAATGTCATGACAACCGCCAACAGCATCAGCAGCCAGATTAATATACGGTAAGCATAGCTTGCCAGTCGTATATGAATACTGTTGCGACCACTGGGAGCGACAAGTTTTTTTTGATATACCCAGAATAGGCTGCGCATTAACAGCCAGATGCTCAACGCAGCGGCTACGGCAATTGCCAGGGTCAATCCGCGACCGACTACAAATTCTGAAAATCCGGTCCGGACACTCTGCCACCAATCAGTGTCATCACCTTGCAAACTGGCAAGCTGGAAGCGTGCAATTTCCAGATTACTCTCATTATCAACACGTTGTTGCTGCCACTCTTTGGCAATGGATTCGAATTTGCTTCGAGTCCATTGAGGCATGGTATTTGGTTGAAATTTTTCTATCGATTTTAACGCTTGCTCAGTTAGTTTGCGTTGTTCTTTTAGAAGGCTAATTTTATTGCGCAATCTATCAATCTTACGTGGTTTTTCGGTCAGATCCTTGATGCCATCTATGATGGGTTTGGTCGCTTCAAGCAACTCTTCCTGCCAGTTAAATGCTCGCGCTGGTTTATCAGAAAATGGCTCAAGATCTAACCCTCCAATGATAATTTGTTCGAATGATAGATTGAGCTGTTCAATATCTGCATTCAATGCATTGATTTGTTTTTGTAATCCCTCTTTTTCGTTTTCCTGCGTTACTTTGGCCAGCCGATTTTCTAGTTCATCCAGTTTTTTTCTTTTGTCTAATATTGATTGCTGAATATCAGACAATCGCGTTACTGCTTCACTTCGTTGAGCGCTTACATCATTAGTTTGACTCGCTGGCGGTGCGGGGTCACTTGGTGCTTTTGTTTGCGCATATGAGTCGGGTGTAATCAGTCCAAACCAAAATAGGAATAGGAAAGGACACAATCGTAAAAAAAGAAACTGGAGAGTTGGTGTCTGCATAGGGATAACTAAACTGTTGAATAAATGATTAAGTTTCTGAGAATTTTCTACGGTATATATTGAAAAGCACGAAACAAGGTGAATTCAAGTTCTAAGTTCAACAGTTTTTATTTTGAAAAGTACTTCGTAAGGGGTTCTGAAATTTGAACATTTTCTTGGCCGATGATTTAATTTCTCAACGGTTTGTTTAATGACCTTATCACTGATTTCATGAAAATCACATCCTCCTTTAGGAAAAAATTTTTTTTCTTAATAAACCTGCTGATGCTAACTGAAAACTGAGCAACTCTGCTAATTCAAAATTGACTAAATGAGATAATGGCATAGCGTACTACACCGTTATGGATAAGTCGACCAGGCTTAGTGAGCTGGGTCCGCTTTAGTGGACGGATAAGTCACTAGCATTATGCAGCGATT
>CAXBGL010000237.1:0-2297 GCA_963975255.1 uncultured Nitrosomonas sp.
AGGGTTTTATAAATTCTTAAATCAAATTCAACATTTAATTGTGACATAGCCAAAAGAAACTTAGAAATCAAATTCCCGAACTACCGATTCTTACAAGCCACAATCAATCATCTCTATCGCACTTGAGCAAAATTCGGGGAATTGTCAGGCGCAATGCCCTTGAATATAGCACCCTAACTATTGATTCCACCCTTGCTCCTAATCTTTGCCTTACTCGAAATTCACGACCGGGTCCACTTCTGTAGGAGAAAATATAAATGCACCCAAACATCAACGGATTCTTTGATTCTGCAACCTGGACCGTCAGCTATGTTGTTTATGACAAACACGGAGGAAGTTGCGCTGTCATTGATCCTGTTCTAGATTACGACCCAAAATCGGGGAACACAAGCACTTTATCTGCGGACAAACTGATTGGTTTTATTAAGAACCAGCAGTTGACTATCGAATGGATTCTTGAGACACATGCACACGCCGATCATCTTTCATCTGCCTCTTATATCAAAACTCAAATAGGCGGAAAAATCGCCATTGGCGATAACATTCCGGTAGTACAGAGCACTTGCAAGGAAATATTCAACTTCGAAGCTGAATTTATACCAGATGGTCGTCATTTTGACCATTTATTTACCGATGGCGAAATATTTCAGGTTGGTAAATTGAGTGCAAAAGCTATTTCAGTTTCTGGTCATACACCTGCGGACATGGCATACCGATTTAACGACGCAATATTTATTGGTGACACCTTGTTTATGCCGGATATCGGCACTGCACGGGCTGACTTCCCTGGTGGTGATGCACACCAACTATTTTGCTCCATACGTCAGTTACTTAAGTTTCCACCAGAAACCAGATTATTCATGTGCCACGATTACCCGCCAGAAAATCGCGTTGCACAATGGGAAAGTACCGTGGCACAACAACGTGCACAAAATATTCATATCCATGATGGCATTAGTGAAGATGAATTTGTAACCATGCGCCATGCACGTGATGCCACACTTGAGATGCCAAACCTGTTATTACCGTCAATACAGAGCAATGTCAGAGCGGGGGAAATGCCACCTAAAGAAGAAAATGGTGTTGCCTATTTCAAGATACCCATTAACTTATTTTGATACAAAAGTTATTTTTAAGATCCCTAAACGCACGGAACTGATACAGTTTGTGTAAAGTAGTGTGGTCGATTTGCAAACGTTTCAATTAATTCTGGTAAGGGCATAGCTTGTCCGATAAAATAGCCTTGTATCGTGTCACAGCCAAGCGCTTGCAAACGTTCATAAGTGGCAAGATCCTCCACAC
The DNA here is from genome assembly GCA_963975255.1 of uncultured Nitrosomonas sp. Taxonomy (GTDB): domain Bacteria; phylum Pseudomonadota; class Gammaproteobacteria; order Burkholderiales; family Nitrosomonadaceae; genus Nitrosomonas. The sequence continues at coordinate 1,303 of CAXBGL010000237.1, forward strand.
CTTCAGCAACCACGCGTAGATTAAGCCGATGACCGAGTCCGATCATAGAATCAACAATACGTTCGTGTGCGGGTTGTGTTGTCATATTCTTGATAAACATCATATCGATCTTAATCTCGTCCAGTGGCAGTTGCAGCAGACGTGCCATAGAAGAATAGCCCGTTCCAAAATCATCCATCGCAAGCTCTAGACCGATATCTTTAAGCTCGTGCAATGCTTCCAGGGAGCCCGGATGATTTTCCATGACTGCTGTTTCAGTCAACTCAACCACTACATTACCCGGTGGCACACCCCAGAGATTGAGTGCTTGCATGACAAGCTCCGTGAGTTCTGGATCACGAATATCATCCGCAGAGAAATTGATTGAAACCCCGGCATCCAGTCCGGCCTTACGATACTCAAAACACTCCCTTAGCGCCGTATGAAAAACCCATAATGTTAATATTGACATGAATGCTGTACCTTCCGCGACTTGCACCAATCTGTCGGGTCGAATAGGTCCGCGGGTAGGATGGTTCCAGCGCAACAGTGCTTCAGTGGATTTGATTTTCCCACTGGCAACATCAATTTGTGGCTGATAGCCGAGATACAACTCGCTTGCCTCAATGGCATGTCCCAGATCAGACCAAAGGTCAATTCCTGAAAGAAGCTGATCTTCCTCTTCCTCGATAAAAAGCTTTATCGAATCCTGCTCAAACCGCGCTTGACGCAATGCCGAGCTCGCGTTACTCATAAGTCGACCAAGCTCATAGCAACTGTTCTGTCTACTCAATGCCACGCCTATACGCGGCAACAAAATAATCTTTCGCTTACTCAACGAAAAAGGAGGCGTAAGTATTCGCAAGATCTTATGTGCAGCCAATATAGCATGACCGTCCGTCAGCAAATCGACAAGCAAACAGCTTATTTGATAACGTCCAGTAGAACCCAGTAAATCCTTAGTAATAAACAACCCCGTGGCAAGACCACGGGGTATTAAAAAAGTGTAAGTTGAC
>CAXBGL010000238.1:0-2273 GCA_963975255.1 uncultured Nitrosomonas sp.
GGGAACATTTCATATACAGTTATCGGATTATATATGGAATCGATAAAGACAAACTTCATATATTAGCTGTAATTCATGGCAAACAATTAATAGAAAACTTGGGTGATCGATTTTAAAGTTCACGTTCACTTTAATTTATGCTGGATCCCCGCATTCGCGAGGATGACGAAGGAGATAAAAATGGAATTTCTGGAGATAAAACACCACGGCGCTGTGAATGGGGTAACCGGTTCATGTCATGAACTTCGTTTTAAAGATGGTGTAGGCCTCTTGGTTGATTGTGGTTTGTTTCAAGGCGCAGAGACTTCGGGGCAGGGCGCTGATGTCGATCAACTCGCGATTGAATTTTCGATAGCGCATATTCAAGCCTTGGTCGTCACGCATGTGCATATTGATCATGTCGGGCGTATTCCTTATTTATTAGCTGCGGGTTTTAGTGGCAAGATCTATTGTTCTGAAGCTTCGGCAGAGTTACTGCCTTTGGTATTGGAAGATGCGGTAAAGATTGGTTTTACTCGCAACCCGCGTTTAGTTAAAAAATTCTTAAGTAAAATTGAATCCCTGATCGTTCCCGTGCCTTATAAGCACTGGGTCACTGTTTGTTTGAATAAAGTTCACGGTGAGATTGCAATTAAATTACAGCCTGCCGGTCATATCCTGGGCTCGGCCTATGTCGAGTGTGATGCGCGTGTTTTGAACAATGATCGAACACAAACGAGGCGACGAGTTATATTTTCTGGTGATCTGGGTGCGCCGTATGCGCCATTACTTCCCGCACCACGCTCGCCGTACAAGGCAGATGTGCTTGTCATTGAAAGTACCTACGGTGATCGATTGCATGAAGGTCGAAAACATCGACGTCAACAATTAAAGAAAATCATTGAACAGTCTTTGCAGAATAAAGGTGCTTTATTAATTCCTGCATTCAGTATTGGGCGCACTCAGGAAATTCTTTATGAACTGGAAAGTTTGATTAATAAATACGCCGGTATGAAAGTCGGCGGCCAGCAATGGCAAGATATCGAGATTATTGTTGATTCGCCGTTGGCGAGTCAATTTACCAAGGTCTACAAATCGTTAAAGTCACACTGGGATAAAGAGGCATTGCAGCGAGTTCGCTCGGGGCGACATCCATTAAGTTTCGAACAACTGTATACAGTGGATAGTCACAAAGAACACTTGTCTACAGTGAACTATATTCGTCGCAAGTCACAACCCTGCATTGTCATCGCCGCCAGTGGCATGTGTGCGGGTGGACGTATAGTGAATTATCTAAAAGGATTAATAGAAGATGCACGCACCGATATCTTATTTATTGGTTATCAAGCTGCCGGTACCCCCGGTCGAGTGATTCAGCAATACGGAACGCGTCAAGGTGCTTATGTTGAATTGGATGGCAAACGCTATGACGTCAATGCCGGGGTACATACCATCAGCGGCTATTCAGCCCACGCCGATCAAAAGGATTTAATCAATTTTATTAAGCGTATGAGACACAAGCCTGAGCAGATCCGTATCGTGCATGGTGATGATGTGGCAAAAAAGCGTTTACGAAAGAAATTTAAGGAGTGTGTACCAAAGGCAAAGGTCGTTATAGCGACTTAAAATTATGACATCTTGAAAATATGCGTTGATGGAGAGTGTTAGCTCATGCGCAAAGGTTTGGTGCACAATTTACTCGGACAAGCTTATAGCTGAGAGGGCTGTGTATGTCGTGTATACCTAGTATTTTCCATCACTTTCGACTATATTTTTCTTTAATAACAACTCATACCTGTCGAGGTAGTTCCAGATGTTAAAACGAATTCTTCTAGCCACATTCTTACTTTTTAATTGCCAATTTGTTATCGCAGGTGATACAGGTGTTACTACTACACCTGCATTTGATATCACAAGCGCACTGACGCAGGCACTGGCCGAGGGTGATGGGATAGACCAGGTAGTCGCAGACGCACTTGCTAATGGCCTGAATATCAATGCAATTATTACGGCGTTACAGGCAAAGGGTCTTGGCGCAAATGCAGTCACTTTTGCGTTGGTCACTGCAGGAGTGGCGCCAGCGACGGTAGTTGATGCGGTGGTCTCAAAATTTGATGGCACAAACGCGAACGATTTGACTAATATATTGATTACAGCTCAAGCTAACCTTCGTGTTGGTACAGGCGATACTGGGAATAGCGAAAATGCTACAAATACATCAGGTTCGGGAACGCCATTATCGACAGAAACAATCAGGCAGCTTCTAGCGGAAGCAAATAGCCCCGCTTGATTTG
>CAXBGL010000239.1:0-2271 GCA_963975255.1 uncultured Nitrosomonas sp.
GGGTTTTATGAATTCTTAAATCAAATTCAACATTTAATTGTGACATAGCCTAATTTTTCCTATTTTTGTGAAAAATCGAGCGCGAAAGGCTCCTGCTGGCCACCCCAGTACGCGACGAAATGAACTTTAAATATAGGTAAAAATAATGGAAATATCGGTATGGGATTTCCCCACTTTGGATAACCGATCAAATCAATATTCGCCGTTATCAGAATAGAAAACTATTGTTTGCATGAGACCCAACATGCTGCATATGGTCAAGACAGAATTATTTTCCTTGATTAATGGTCCTGTATCAAGTTAATATCCCGTATGACTAAAAACCAACATGGTGGCAAACGAAACGGCGCAGGTCGCAAGAAACGCTTTGATGAGCCGATAACGCGAATACGCGTACCGTGTTCTTCTGTACCTACTATAGAGAATATGCTCAAGCAGATGATGGACTTGCGTGCATACGGCAAAGACAACCTGGAAATTCTAGCTCCGGTTGATAATCCTGTAGCACTTGCAAGACCGCTTTTTTCTTCACCTGTTCCAGCTGGTTTTCCCTCTCCCGCGGATGACTACATAGAAGGGCAGCTAGACTTAAACGAATATTTTGTACCCCACCCTTCTGCTACCTTCTATGTGCGTGTAACAGGTGAGAGCATGAGTGGAATCGGAATACTCCCCAATGATATATTGATTGTTGATCGCTCACTGGAAGCGGTACATGGTTCTATCGTAATCGCTGTGGTTAACAATGAATTGACCGTAAAGCGGCTATTCAAACAAGGTGGGCGTATTGAGCTGCGCCCCGAGAATCCCGCATTCCCCACCATTATGTTTGATCGAGATATGGAGCTGACAATCTGGGGAGTGGTGTCTGGTGTCACAAGAAAGCTCTAAACACCCCCGACGTATTGCACTGGTTGATTGCAATAACTTTTATGTCTCTTGTGAACGTGTATTTAACCCAGCATGGAATAGTCGGCCTGTTGGAGTGCTTTCCAATAATGACGGCTGCATTGTTGCCCGCTCAAATGAACTGAAAGAAGTGGGTATTCCGATGGGTGCACCGTATTTCAAATTCAAGCAGCAACTAAAGGCCATGAATGCAGTTGTGGTATCCAGTAATTACGCATTGTATGGCGATATGTCAGCACGGGTTATGCACACACTGGGTCAACTCGTGCCCGATATTGAAGTTTATAGCATTGATGAAGCATGGCTTGATTTGACAGACTTTAGCACGGATGCACTCGATGCATACAGCCGAGAAATTGTCATACGTACACATCAATGCACGGGTATTCCCGTTTCAATCGGCATTGGTGCCACTAAAACACTAGCCAAGATTGCCAGCCGACTTTGCAAGAAACACAAAACCCCAGGACAGGTTTTTAATATCGATACAAAACAATCCCTGGAAGCCATACTGGCTAGTGTGGCGGTTGAAGAAATATGGGGCATTGGTAAAAGGTGGGCACAGCAACTAAACAAACATGGAATTTATACGGCACTTGATCTACATAATGCCGACTCCAATGTTATGCGTGAACGCTACAGTGTGGTCATGCAACGGATTATTATGGAACTACGCGGAGTCCCCTGTATCGGATCGGAGGATGTCGAAGTGAAAAAACAGATTGTTGCTTCACGTTCTTTTGGTCAACGGGTTACCAACAAAAATGATTTGCTTGAAGCTGTCACACTACACGCAACCCGAGCAGGTGAGAAACTGCGTTATCAACATTCTGCCTGTGGGGCACTACAGGTGTCTATCAGAACAGGAAAACATAACCCGCATGATCCCTATTATGCACAGTCCAGAATAATTCGGTTTCCTGTGGCCACGGCTGATTCAAGAAAGCTGATTGCTGCGGCCTGTGAAGGCGTTGAGAAAATATTCAAACCCGGTCTACGTTATGCCAAGGCAGGGGTGATGCTGCTTGATATTGCTTCTTGTGAGCAGGTGCAAAGTGAATTGTTTGATTCAGCAGATAGTAACGCATCACTTCAGCTTATGCGTATAGTGGATCAAATCAATCATCACTATGGCAAACATACTCTGTTCTTTGGCTCAGAAGGTACACACAAATCGTGGGCAATGAAACGTAACTTAATAACGCAGGCATTTACAACGAATTGGAGTGAGATTCCAGTCGTGCGTTAGGACTTGTGGGTTTAGGGGAGAAAAAGAAATTCATCGGAGTCTCTCTAGAAGCCAGGTTATTTCCTGAATCGGCCCGACTTTTCCGAAGACTTTTTAGTTTGAGTCAAGCTGCC
>CAXBGL010000240.1:0-2251 GCA_963975255.1 uncultured Nitrosomonas sp.
CTGCCCAACTCAACGGCCTGAATCCATCTGACTGGCTCAAAGACACGCTAATAAATTTGCTCCGCGCGCCCTGCACCTATCCCCGCGGCAAGACCGCGGGGTATTACGGCGCAAAAAACCAAAAACGGCGCGCTACGCTGACTTCAAAAACACAAACTATAATGCTCCCCGTGGCAAGACCACGGGGAATCGCAAGTTCAAGTCCAATCTTAAAACAAGGCCCCGATATCGGCTTTGTCAACATCGTCCAAAGGCATGTAGCGCTGGCCAAGCATCAGCCTCATCGAGCATATCCCGGCAGGCTTGTGCATTGATGGCAAAACCGTTTGGTACGCGAACACCTGGGGGTAAGTACTCGGTACATCTCGCTGAGGGAGGCATTTTGCCAACTATGGCACATCAAGTGTGCTTAGATATTGCCATCCGGAAGTTGTACCCCGCAGTGATAACAATAACTCGCATTATTATGATGACCGCTGTAATTGCAATTACCGCAACTACGCATATTTCTCTCCTTTTTCATTTCATTTGAAATCTCTGCTGTCAGAATACCGGTGGGAATAGCAATAATGGAATAACCTGTCAGCATTGCCATAGTCGCGATAATCTGTCCAAGTGTTGTTTGCGGCGTAATATCTCCATATCCCACTGTCGTAATCGTTACTATAGTCCAGTAAATACTTTTAGGAATACTTGTAAAGCCATGCTCAGGTCCTTCCACCAAAAACATCAGGCTGCCAAAAATTATACTGAGCACTAATATCGCAGTAAAAAAAACCAGTACCTTACGTCGTGATTGGTAAATAGATCGCAATAAAAGATTAGCTTCAGAGAGATGGCGAGCCATCTTTAATATCCTGAAAATCCGCAGCACACGCAATAATCGTAATACCAACAAATAACTCGTTTCAGGAATAATCAGTGCTAGATAACTGGGAATAATTGAAACAAGGTCAACCAGTCCATAAAAACTAAAAATATATTTCAATGGTTTCGGTGAAGAGTAAATTCTTAATAGGTATTCAAAAGAAAAGAAAATGGTAAACATCCATTCAATCCTAAATAACCAGTTTCCGAATTTACTATGAACCGAGCCGATAGAATCCAGCATCACAACCAGTACACTTATAAGGATAGCGTAGATCAAGAGAATATCGAATCGTTGACCAGCAGGCGTATCCGTTCCGAAAATTACTGTATAAATTGTTTCTCTGTTGTTTGATTTAAACATACGCAGGCGCCTCTATAGTTATTTTCTAATAAAGGCTAGATGACTTAATCATTTATTAACGTGGCTAAAATTCACTCTACCCAGCTGATTAAAAACTGATGAACTTCGCATCTGGCCGAGATACATGCTGATGCAAGTCATTCATACCACCAAATGACGCATTCTTTACCAACATATCTTCACTAATAAAACGAATCTCAGCGCAGGGTTTACATACAATAACTTTAGCATTAGAACTGGCAAATATTTCGGTAAATTTTGAAGGTGGACCAAAAGGAATCATTTTCTGATGAGCGCCTTCAAGCGCGACAGTTACCGCATCATGAAATAGCATAATCATTACCGTATCACCTGCTTGCAAGGCAGAAGCGGCAAAAACAAACGGTAGTGCAGCCCGCGTGACATCCGTTGGCCCCCAAGTTGTCGATATGACGTAATGCATTCAAGTAATCTCCTAGTTTGATTTGAATCTTATTTGTAATAAAAATTTGTTGATAGAATCTATTGTAAACTCATCTGGCCGCGATAACAGAAGGCAGAAAATAACAAGTTTCAGATTCACTACCCCTTTAGGTCTGATAAATTGTATATAAAGCTTATTTGTTATAAGCCAGCATCCATATTTAGCAGGAAACGACATTAAATTCGACCAGATGACATTGGTCACATTCTTAATTTACCGTAACAATTAGGTAGGGGAAAATTAATGTCGAAGTTGATCACTTTTACGCGAAAAATATCAACCATTCCGTTTTGCAAAATTCAATAGTAGACACTTGTTTCAATAATTATTTCTTAAATCTGAGAGAGGTTCTTTTTCTGTACACTCAAAAGCCGAATGATGATTCACTGAAAATCATCATACGTTAATTTCTCTTCCTGAAACCAATATAGCCTAAAGCGATCATTGCTGACTTATGTGAAAAATAATAGTACTTAAGTACATGACGCCGGTTGTTACAAAGAAAGGGTCTGTCTCGAAATAGGGCGATATCAAGGTGCGCAGCACATCAATTTGAT
>CAXBGL010000241.1:0-2171 GCA_963975255.1 uncultured Nitrosomonas sp.
GCACGATGTTTACGCCGGATAGCCCCGCGACACAGACACCCAAAGGGCCGCAAAAACCGTTGCCAGACTGAAGGCTGTGTTTTGCCCGAAACCAACTGCCAAACCGCGCCCGAACACCGAACCCAAGAACGCGGGAGCCAGGCATTTAACGCCCAAGCTCAGCGGCGGCGCGGAGCGCCGTCCGCTGCAGCGCCTTGTTGGGCGGCGGCCACACTGAGAACCTGCTACCTACGCCGGCTTTCCACATTGCAGACAAAACTTTGCACCAGGTGGAATTTCCGCTGCACAGGACGCGCACTTTGCTGGAACCATCGAAGCCCCGCATTGCTGACAGAAGCGCGCGCTTGCGGCGTTGCTTGCCCCGCACTTTGGGCATGCTGAACTTGGTGGCGTGCTGCTAGGCTGCCCCCTGTAGTTCGGGTCATATCCACCATGATGACCACCGCCATAACGACCGCCATAACGACCGCCACCATGATGGCCTCCCATCGTGTGACGTAAAAGATCCTTAAAAAAACCCATCTTCAACCTCCTTCAGTCATTGAACCAACTATCTGCCGCCCAACGTTTTGCTCAGCGGCAATTTAAAGTGGTACGTTTTTGCGAATGCAAAACAAGTGCCGCTTTAAATTGTCCGCTGGAGCTATTTGTTAGCAGCTTTTTGTTCTTTGTAAGTAATATAAATATGTATTAAGCCCATACCTCCGTGACCAATCACATAGACTTCTATTAATCCGGTAAATATTTCGTGAAATTCCTTGGCATCACTAGCTTGCGTAGGATTGTACGACCATAATATAAACCAAGTCGCGCCCGATAATACAACTAATAATAACGCACCTATACCGAGCCCTTGAATTACAGCTGCGAGTCCTTTTGGTGATGCATCTGGAATTTGTAATGATTTCAATTTTCTTAGATCTGATGTTATTTGAGTAATGTCACCTGATAGGTAAGGATAAAAATATGATAATCCATGTTTCGATAGTTCAATCATTGTAAATGCAAGAGCAAGCACTACAAGCAACAAGCCTATGCTTATATGTGCCCACGTACTATAATTTTCAATTAAATTTTGGCCTATTACTCCTTCATCGTTAATTTCAATAAAGTTACTCAAGATTATTTGGAGTAATACCAAGAGCAGTATTGAATAGTGCAGATAACGTATTAATGGTGTGAGCTTTACCGTAAAATAGTTCCGAATTGTTTTAAGCATATCAATCGCCTTAGCTTTTCTTTAAATAAAAATGTCTCTGAATATTTTACTGCTAACAGCTGTATTAGCTGTATCTAAAAACATGAGTGCTAATACCAAATTCGGCATTATGCTATCACGCCAAATATTCGACCTACTCCTGCTGTTAGTGCCATTGCGAGCGTACCCCAGAACGTAACTCTGATAGCACCGACAGTTATTGGTGCGCCACCTGCACGCGCCGCAATACCGCCAAGAAGGGCAAGAAAAAGCAGAGAGGATACTGCAACAAGAAGAATGAGTAAGTTAACTGGTACAACCCAAGCAATCACCAATGGAAGTGCAGCACCAATTGTGAAGGTGCCTGCTGAAGAAAATGCGGCTTGAACTGGCCGAGCATTCCCATTCTCTGAGATGCCTATTTCATCTCTAGCATGCGCTCCTAGAGCGTCATGCTCCATAAGCTGGTCAGCTACTTGCTGTGCTAGTAATGGATCAACACCTCTTCCTTCATATATTTTCGCAAGTTCATTTTTTTCAAACTCAAAATCTTCTTCTAAGGATTTCTTCTCAAGTGTGAGATCTGCATTTTCAGTATCTGACTGAGAGCTGACAGATACATACTCTCCTGCAGCCATAGACATAGCACCTGCCACTAAACCAGCAACACCAGCTAGAAGAATACTATCATGGGTAGTACTTGCAGCTGCAACACCAATAATAAGACTCGCAGTTGAAACTATTCCGTCATTTGCGCCAAGTACTGCTGCACGTAACCACCCTACACGATGTGATCTATGGATTTCTTTATGGCTCATATTATTTCCCAATGATTGTATTGCAGCTAACGCCAGCCAGCATGCGCGCCTGCGGAATGAAGGCGAAGCCGCAATGCAGTAGGCGTCGCCGTGACTGGCCTTGATACTGATTGAGCCTTCTCCCCAGCCTAGCGGTTGCCCGCTAAGCTGGAAGG
>CAXBGL010000242.1:0-2153 GCA_963975255.1 uncultured Nitrosomonas sp.
ATAGTCTCCTTTGTACGAAAATACACTCACAATTGAATTACGCGACAGGCCCTAATACTATAGCGCGTTCTTTTAAATAAGCGATATAAACTATGTTAATTATTAATGAAGAACCCGCAGCAAGCGGATTATCAGAAGCTCGGAGTTATAAAAGAACGAGCTGTCTATCATAACAAACGCTTTTAACCACACACACTTTGACGTTGACACGCTAGTAATTACCCGCATTAATTCTGATCTGGTATCACATACAGACTTAATGTATGCCTTGCCGCCACACTTCAATATACAAACACTGCAATCTTCCCCTCATCACCAGGTTTTATTTGAATCCCGTGATCATTTTTCCATTAATTTGGAGAATAACTTATTGCATTAATATAAAATTAACATAGTTAATAGCCAACTATTGCTGGTAGGGCAGACAATTAAGGGGTAAGAAGTCATTTCTAATCAGGATGACCAAGCTATTGTGGAAAAATAGTACTGCCACAATTACATGTACTAGATCAGATTGCTCTAGTCACCCATTATTTGAAAAGGAAAAGAACTATGGATATGAAAAAAGATTATGAAATAAAGGCACAGTTACAACTAGATAAATGGCGTATGGAGATCAACACACTAAAGACAAAAAGTGGTTATTCACAAGCAGGGTGTACATCTGCTCCACATGCTCAAACTATAGCCACGTCTAAAGACCATAATCTTGCGGAATTACAGCCAGATAGAAAAGATTATTCGTCAGCACCACAAACAATCGCGACAGCCGAAGGACATAAACCTGAAGAATTACATATGTCAGATGATCATGAAGCAGCTCCGCAAACAATTGCAACATCCAAATTGCATAAACAAATCGAAGTATTGCAGTCCAAGCACGATTCAGCCACACGAAAACTTGAGAATCTAAAAGATGCAGATGATGATAGTTGGAAAGACCTAAAGCCTGGTGTTGAAGCTGAAATGAATTCACTCGGCAATGAATTAAAATCGATATCTTCTAGATAAACTGCGGGCTTATGGATTACTGAGGAAGGCCCTTTTTATGGACGGATAAGTTGATGGTATTTTATCAACTTATCCGGAGAATCCACAAACTAATACCAGGTTGAAATTTATATTTTTTTTCAGAACTATTTGTTTTCTTTAATCGGTATCATGCTGATGATCTGCTATTCTTTAATTCAGTGACAAGCGGTTCTTTAAATGTAAGTGTTCGATAGGGAAATGGGATTTCGATACCAGCTTCATCCAGCGATTCTTTGACTGCAGTGACGACTTCTCCTGGCGAACGACGGATATCGAGTGGCGTGTTTCCGGTCCACCAGGTAACTTCGATATCGATACTGCTAGAACCAAACGCCTGCGGAAAAATCTCAATAGGTTGTGATGATTCAACTGTATTGCAGTTTTTTACCGCTTTTTCGATGACGCCAACTGATTCGGAAATATTTTCTCCGTAGGCAATACCCGTTGTTATTGTAATCCGTCTGTGGGGACGATTAGTCAAAACGTTTACAGGATTCTTAAATAATGTGGAGTTTGGAACTATAACCAGCTCACCAGTCGTCAAGCGTATTTGTGTCATACGAATATCTATCGATTCAACTTTACCAGTAATACCCTGACATTCAATAAAATCGCCATTTTCAAACGGGAACTGCCATAATAGTAAAATACCTGCAAAAAAGTTTGCGAAGATATCCTGAAATGCAAATCCGATTGCTATGGATACAATCCCCAGTCCGCCCAAAGCCGTCGTTGGCGTAAGTCCTGGGAACCAAAACATGGTGGCTAGTAGTAGTCCTCCTAACCAGATAGTAATATTAATGAGTCGAATAATCAGTTCTCTCAGGGATCTTCGAACTCTACGAAAATTGAAGAAGCGGTGCCCCATACTGGAAAATAAGTGGGTTATAACCCAGGTCAAAATCAATACCAGAAATCCCGCAACCAGATATGGCGTATGTTTGAGAAAGTTTTTCCAGATATTTAATAGAGTCACTTGTAGTGTCTGCATGACATCACCAAGTGAATCGGGTGCATCAATTACCGTATTACTATCTGATTCTTCAGGTATTTTATCTGTGCTAGCTGTCTGGCCCCGTCAGGTTGGGTTGACATAAAAAGCCTGCCAAAGCTTGTATAGG
>CAXBGL010000243.1:0-2102 GCA_963975255.1 uncultured Nitrosomonas sp.
TAACGAAATTACCCGCTGTTATTTGGGCATAAGACACTCTGCCACTAATAGGAGCGGTAATGCGGGTGTAACTTAAATCCAGTTGGGCACGATGCAGGGCAGCTTTAACCGATGCAACGCTTGCAGCAGTTTGCTGTTTACGTGCAAGACGGGTGTCCAGAAGTTCATCCGATATAGCGCGTGCACTACTGAGTTTCAATGCCCGGTTATATTCGGTTTCAGCCAATGCTAAAGCGCTTTCAGCACTTTGTAAGTCGGCTTTAAGTCTGGCGACTTCAGCTGCAAACGGTTGTGGATCAATTTGTACTAATAAATCGCCCTTATTGACCAAAGCACCTTCAGTGAAATGTATCTGTTCGATATAACCTGATACGCGAGGCACAAGATTGACCGTTTCCGGTGCTTGCAATCGACCTGTAAATTCATCCCATTCGGTAATTCGCTCACTCACCACCTGGGCCACGCTGACTTCGGGTGCAGCCGGCGCTTCAGCCTGATTAGCCGCTTGCGGATTGCCACATGCGGACAGCACCATTACAGCGATGCTACCCAACAAAAACAGTCTTAACGTGTTTCTTGTACTTATCATGTGGTTCTCCTTGGTTTTATTTAGAAATGGGGTTTCCAGCAAATTTCTGATACTGCAACTTTACATACGATACGTATGTCAGAAGGCAAGTGTAAGGTAGGTATAATTGCCCTTAACGTAAGTATGGAAATTCTTACTCATACGCGACGTATGTGATGTATAGTATTTCGCATACGTATTGTATGTCAACTAACATGCATTACGTATGTAAAATTTGGAGAAAATGATGCCGCAAAAACGTGAAGATATGATTGCCGAGACCCAGGCTAAGCTCATTAAATCTGCGAGAGAATCTTTTGCTCAACATGGATTCGCGGAGAGTTGCATGGATGATCTTACGGCAGAAGCCGGCTTGACACGCGGTGCGCTTTATCATCATTTCGGCGGTAAAAAAGGCTTACTGAAAGCTGTTATTCAACAGATTGAAGATGAAATGACAACGCGGCTGTCAGCGATAAAGTCGCAAGCCCCAACCACGTGGGATGCCTTTATTAATGGTTCCATCGCCTATCTCAATATGGCATGTGAACATGAGATACAGCGCATCATGCTTTTAGATGGCCCCGCTGTATTAGGTGATCCTTCGCAGTGGCCTCGTAAAAACTGTTGTATTCGTAGTACGCAGCTCAGTATTGAAAAGCTGATGGAGGAAGGCATCTTGAAAGAAGTTGACTCTTTGGCGATGGCCCGTCTGATTAATGGAGCCTTGTTTGGCGCCTCCTTATGGATCGCCAATGCAGAGGATCCCCATGCTGCATCAAGCAAAGCGGTAGATGCATTTTTGACGTTGGCTTCTGGTTTGTTAAAGTCGAACTGAACATCAACTAGTCTTTATCAAGATTGAAACCAGTTTGCCCCAATATGCTTTCGAGAAAATGTCTTAGTAACATCATCTCGACGAAATAGTGATAATTTATTCAACTATTAAAAAATTGGGCAGGCGAAACCTGCCCAAGTCATTACAATTAAACATCCTTCAGAGATTATTGAATATTTCGTGAGGTTAAAAACGCCTTAATTTTATCAATGATAAATGGACCTTCCTCCTCAAGCGCAAAGTGTCCGGTATCCAGCACGTTATAATCCAGATCTTCTACATCTTTTTTATATCCTTCAGCGCCCTCGACAGGGAAAAATGCATCATTTTTGCCCCATACGACGAGTACCGGTGGTTGATGTTTACGCAGATAATTTTGCCATTCGGGATATTTCAGCACATTGTTTTGATAGTCATAAAACAGATCCAATTGAGCCCGTGTTTGTCCTGGTTTGGTAAGGTTGGCATAAGCCAGCACCCAGGTATCAGGCAGTATCGTTTCGGGTTGTTGTGTCCCGTGAGTGAACTGCCATTTCATCCCGTCAAAGGTGAACACGTTTTCCGCAATAGTGGTTTCCAATTCTGGGGTTTTGTGTTTCCAGTAATCGAATATCGGTCCCCAACCTTTTACCGACAAACCCTCTTTGTAGGCATTACCATTTTGCGTAATGATGGCTTGAATACGTTCAGGATGTT
>CAXBGL010000244.1:0-2091 GCA_963975255.1 uncultured Nitrosomonas sp.
TCAGCAACGTATTAGTGAAGCGTTGGCTAGCTTCCAACGGACCCTAGTTTCTGCCCCATCCGCTTTTGATAGATGGGTAGAGGGTGACGAATATGCAGTTAATGAAAGTGTTAAACGAGGTTTTGCACTATTTAACGAAAAAGCACAATGTGTAGCCTGTCACGCATCGTGGCGATTTACCGATGACAGTTTTCATGACATTGGTCTTAACAGTAACGATCTCGGTAAAGGTGCATTGGTCCCGCCTCAAATCATCATTATGCAACATGCATTCAAAACCCCTTCACTTCGTGATTTACCTGAAAATGGTCCATTTATGCATGATGCATCAATGAACACACTGGAAGAAGTAATAAAGCATTACGAAAAAGGCGGAATCCAGCGAGAAAGCCTATCTCCAGAAATGATCTTATCGCTTTCATCAATTCACTTACGGGCCCGGTACTCGGCATTAAATTTCCTGATATTCCTGAATGAATATCGCGACAACTTTAATTCAGCACATGAAAACAAAATGAAATTTTTCGCAATAGAACGTATCAACAAAATATTTTTCCATATGGTCAACAGATTAATCTTGATCATTCTTATTACAGCCAGTTTTATAACATGTGCTTACTCGATGCAGCTTCATACTGAAATCCAAAAAGAAGCCGATACCAAAGTTCATAAAATCTATTTACTACATCACGATTTTGAATTCGATGTCTACAAAGTATCTCCCGGCGACATCATAGAAATCATTAATCAATCAGATATTTCTCATAGTGTTTACATCGAAACACCTGATGAAACTATCATCAACATAGATGAAAAGCTTTATGTGCAGACACCTGGAGTTTCAGTACGGTGGAAAGTGCCAGAATCCGGTGAGTTTACTCTGCGCTGCTGGATCCACCCAGTCATTCACGCCAAGTTGCTTATTTCGCAATCGATAGATTAAAAGGCGTGCTTAAGCAATAGAGGTGGGAGATGAGAAATAAAACCGAACTTAATCCCGACAAAACTGAACCCGAGAGAAGAACAGCATTTAAACAGATATTCCGCCGTTTTGGCGTTGCTGTTGTCGGCACGTTGGCAGGACATGCCATGTTACGTTCCCGGCCAGCTATATCTGCTGAAATTATACGTCCACCTGGCGCATTACCTGAACCAGCTTTTGACTCAACCTGTATTCGCTGTGGTTTATGCGTGGAAGATTGTCCCTACGATATTCTTAAGTTAGCAAGTTGGACAGATGATGCTCCCGTTGGAACACCTTTTTTTGTGGCCAGAGAAGATCCCTGCAGAATGTGTGCAGACATTCCATGTGCTCGAGCATGCCCGACAGGCGCTCTTGACCCTTTATTAACAGATATTCGTAAAGCGGATATGGGCGTAGCAGTGCTTGTAGGGCATGAAACCTGCCTTAACTACAAAGGGATGTCTTGTAGTATCTGCTGGCGAGTATGCCCAATTCGTGATGAAGCAATAACGCTTGAAACTATTAAAAATGCCAAGGGGACGCTACAAATCCCGACAGTTCACTCAGATAGGTGCACAGGATGTGGTACCTGTGAAAAACACTGTGTGCTATCCGAAACAGCGATACGTGTTTTACCACGCAAGCTTGGTCTGGGACAACCGGGTAGAAACTCAGCTGGTCGCGACAAAGTATGATTAACTTTATCAAAATAATTTGTACTGGAATCTATAGTAAGCGCTGGTTGCTTGCACGCCGGACCGTTCAACTTTTCATTCTGTTGGCTTTTTTGTACCATCTTCCATTAATTGGTGACATCGCCACAGGCAACTTATCTTCAAGTGAATGGTTTTCCACAATTCCTCTCACTGATCCCTTTATATTATTGCAATCATTTTTAGCAGGTTCACCACTTGCCTACCCGGCATTGATAGGTGGATTAATCGTAGCTGCTTTTTATGCCATTTTTGGTGGTCGGATTTACTGTAGCTGGGTATGCCCCATAAACATGTTAACTGATATTGCCCATTGGTTTCGTCAACGCTTTGACATAAAAAGTAATTTTTCCATTTCAAAAGGGCTCAGAAAAGCCATATTGTTGCTAGCTTTATTGCTTTCTTTTTCTGCAG
>CAXBGL010000245.1:0-2054 GCA_963975255.1 uncultured Nitrosomonas sp.
TGCCAATGTGGAACAGGACAAACGCCCCTTAGAAAATGTATTAAATAGTGCTAACGCTTATTTATGGCGTTTGGATATACCCATCGAAGGTAGTGAAGGTACAAGCGGCGCATTTAATCCCGCTCTTGATGCAACGATCAGTGCTAATGCCCTAGCAGGGTCAGATGTCATTACAATTCGCACTGTAAGTTCTGGTCATGCAAATATTATCGATCATGACAGCACTGACTTTACTGCACCACTTGAAACCGGTACCGACAATACTTTTACACCATGTGACCCTGATCCTGCCAGTCCAGACTATGAAGCTACTTGCAGCAATATTGCTTTGGTTACGACCTGTGATAGTGCCGCCATCTTTCAAATTACCAATGACCCTTCTTCAGGAACAATAGAACATGCAGCTGGTGTGGGTTCACCCGGCAATTCTTCAGCTAATTTAGGTGATAACTTTGGTGGTGGTTGGCTAAATACTTATTCTGCAAATACTTTTTATATTCGACAAGGCGTTTCGGGTCCTTCTCTTTATCAAAAAGTGCTGGATAACGCATCTCAGGAGCTTATTGAAGGCGTTGAGAGAATGGAAATTCTCTACGGTGTTGATACTAATCAGGATTTTTCTGTAGATGCATACAGAACAGCAAATGCAGTAGGAAATTGGGCAAACGTAATCAGTGTTCGTATAAGTCTTTTAATGGTGAGTCTGGAAAACAATCTGGTAGTGGATGGACCCCAGGATTATTACTTCAATGGTGCCACTATTACTCCTGCTGCTAATGACCGCCGACTGAGACGCGTCTTTACTCAAACTATTGTTCTACGCAATCGCACATCATGAATAAACTAATGGCAACCAATCAAAAAGGTGCGGCAGCACCATGGTGGCTGGAGCGCGATGCAGCCTGGTGGAGCGCCAATGGAGTTGCTTCAGTAAACGTCGCTAACGTAGCTACACCTCCCAGATATATTATTGAAGAATTAGTTTTTGACAATGATGATGAAAACAAAGGAACAGGTTCCCCAGTTGACGGCATTGTCCATTATCGTATTACAGCTCGCGGTACCGGTGGTTCTGACCAGGCCAGAGTTTTATTGCAAAGCACGGTCATTAAGAGGTACTGATAATGAGAAATTTCATCTTAAAATACACAATGGGATTTATTTTATTAATAAGTAATAGTTCTTTTGCTACAACATTAAATATCAGCAATGTTCCACTTTATCTGGGTGGTAGTATTGAGCCGAATATCATGTTTACACTTGATGATTCGGGATCTATGCAATGGGAAGTAATGCCTGATGAAAATCGAAATTTCAGCAGCTATATTTTCCCACGACCTAGCAATTTATATGGTGGGGTAACCTACGCAAATCAAATTGCAAATTTTGATGATGATAACGTTCATAACTTTTTTACACGATCGTCAGCTAATAATGCGGTTTTTTATAATCCCGATGTAACCTATGTACCATGGAGTAATGCCGACGGTACCAGCATGGGAAACGCAAATGTCAACAATGCTTTATATAACCCTGCTATTCCAGCCCTTGGGGGCATTGATTTAGTAAATCAACAAACCCAGTTTGCTTGTTGGTTTAGGAATACCAGTGACCTCACACAGGCATTCGGGGATCCATGTAACGGTAATCACAGCTTCTGGCCAATCACTTATTACAAATATAATGGTGGCAGCCGTACAGCTAGAAGCAGCTATACCAGAGTTCAAATTACTACTTCAACCTCATCCTCTACTACTTTCACCAGCCCTAGTGGCATTGTTAGAACCAAAGCAGAAGAAATTCAAAACTTTGCTAATTGGTTCCAATACTATCGCTCGCGAGTTTTGACTGCGAGAGCGGGTGTCGGCAGAGCTTTTGCCAAACAAGGTTCGAATCTACGTGTCGGTTTCGCAGCAATTAATCAGGGCAGCAAAACGATTGACGGTGTTACTAGTAATCGGGCGGTTATTGAGGGGTTGAGACAATTCTCCGGTTCAAACCGAGCAGATTTTTTTGACAACCTTTACGAGCGTGTAATTAACAACTCAGGAACT
>CAXBGL010000246.1:0-2053 GCA_963975255.1 uncultured Nitrosomonas sp.
AATTATGGCTGAATCAGGCCGCCTTGCTTGTGTGTTAACGGGACAGTAGTGATGCAATTTACCGTTCTTATAGTAGTGCGCCCAGATTTCTGCTCCATAGTCTGTATCCGCGAACTCAGGTGAAACCGACCCAAATAAGCTGTTACATCATCAATATTACGTTTAAACAAACCAAATTCACTATTATTATTTGCCGCATTTACAGCTTGTGGAAAATCCATAATAACTAGCTCCTCGCTGCCAAGGAATATATTGTATTGGGGTAAATCCCCATGTATGACTCCAGCACACAACATGCATACAATCTGACTGATCAAAATTTGATGATACTCTCGTGCTTGTTCTTCCGTTAGTATCAAGTCATTCAATCCTGGCGCGACGCCACCTTTATTGCCAGTAATAATTCCATCAATAAAGCACCCGTAAAAAAATTAGTCCTTTGGTTCAACCTGAAATCTGTGCGCTATCAGCTAATAACTACTGTCTGAATTACCCGCGTTAATTGAATTGTAAAGAGTAAGATTAAGCTTTGGAATGTGACAAAAAAAAAGAAGAGAACCTACTTACACGTCCGAAGAAATTGACTCAGCTATATAAGCGCTTCCCAATATCAAAACAGTTGCGTTTCTTGCATCATATTCCCTATCTGTTTGATGAAGTATTCGCTTCAGCAGAATTTATTAGCCAGCTCTGGACTACTAGACTACCCACCATATCACCTTCTACATTGACCATAGTACGAAAGGTATCCAGTATGCGATCAATGGGTAATAAAATGGCAATTGCCTCAGCAGGCAAACCAACTGCTTGCAATACCAACACCATCGTGACCATACCAGCACTGGGAATACCTGGCGCCCCCATTGCCGCAAGCATAGCTGTAATGAATATAATAAACTGCTGCATAAGGCTGAGTTCGATGCCTACGAGATTAGCAATAAACAGTGCGGCAACAGCCTCATATAGCGCAGTACCATCCATATTCATGGTTGTACCTAACGGGATAACAAAACCCGCAATTTCACGCTTGACATGCAGATGTTGCTCTGCACAACGTAACGTAATTGGCAAAGTAGCCGCACTAGAGCTCGTGGCAAAAGCAGTTATCAATGCTTCTCGCGCGCCACGCCAGAAATTGAACGGTGTCATGCCTGTGGTCAGATAAAGAATAAGCGGCAATATTACTAGGCCATGTAACAATGTTGTACTGATCACAACGGCTACAAACTTGATCAATGTCGTCAGCAATGCTGTGTCCTGTGTTGCAAACAACTGCAACAACAAGGCCATGATTCCATACGGTGCCAACCGCATAATCCAGCCTACCAACATCATTATCAGCTCCAGAAACTCCTGCAGCAATACCAGGATATTACGATAACGCTCACCACCCACTACCAAAGCAACTCCCAGCAATAAAGCAAACACCACAACTGCCAATATATTACCTTGCGCCAACGCGGCTATCGGATTCTGGAATAACGCATGTAAAAAATGGGCAAAAAACTCAGGTAATGGCATTTGCACGGCTTGAAAGCCCTGCATCGCATCCTGAAATAAAGCCAACTGCAACCCTTCACCTGATCGAAACAAGTTAGCGGCCGTTAATCCCAGCATAATCGCCAACATCATCGTTAATACAAAATATCCCAGTGTTCCCAGCCATACCCGATTTATTTGTCGGTGTGCACGTAAATTAGCAACACCCACAACAATCGATGCAAATACCAACGGAATCAGTACCATTCGCAATAAATCAATGAATAATGTACTCACCAGCCTCGCGATGTACAAGCTATTTTGTGTGACGGTTGATTCTTCTCCCAGTACAGCAAGTCCTAGACCCAGCAACACACCAGCCAGCGTACCCAACAATATTTGTACATTTAGTGATATCTTTTTCACTGATTTACGCCAACCTTATGATAAACAAGATTGCAATGGAGCATTAGAAGTCTTTGCTATAAGGGCTTTCATCATCCCATCTTGCGGTTAAGAAACTTAATAAATTTGCTCCGCGCGCCCTGCACCTATCCCCGCGGCAAGACCGCGG
>CAXBGL010000247.1:0-2039 GCA_963975255.1 uncultured Nitrosomonas sp.
ACCCCGCGGTCTTGCCGCGGGGATAGGTGCAGGGCGCGCGGAGCAAATTTATTTGCGGTTCTGTCGGAAAGCAGACGATCGTATTCCTGCCTAACCACTTGGTAGCACTCGCAGACGGTATACTTCAATCTTGGCCGATCGAGTAAGGTGATGTGGCCTCGATGGTATTTGATCAGACCAACACTTTGCAATCCGGTATTTGGTTATAAACAACACACATTGGTTGATGATAACGGTCTGGTGATAGCGGTGGAGACCTCTGCTGCTAATCAGCATGACAGCAAACCTATGCTGGCTCTACCTGATAAAGCAGAGATTAAACCGGGGGCTCGGGTGCATGCTGATAAGGCATATGGTAGTCAGAAACACCGCAATGCTCTAAAAGAACGGAGTATTAAGAACGGTATCCAGGATAAGGCCGCAAAGAACAAACCGCTGACTTTGCGGCAACGCCAGCGTAATCGCTTGATTACCAAGGTCAGGTTTGTCGTGGAACGAACTTTTGGTAGTCAAGCACCCTGGTTTGGCAGCAACATACTCCGTTACCGTGGTGTCGATAAAGCACATGCCTGGCATATAACCTAAAAAGGTTACCCAAATTATTTATACAAAGTTTAGCTACACAGGAAAAATACGTCTTGTAGGCTGAAAATCAAGGCAATACGTCGCTACCACCTGATTTATAGAATTAAAACTGATTAAAAAGCACACCAAATCCTCAAAAAATCATAGTATCCCAGATCCCTATTTTAAAAATGGGGTTTTGCAAAGATCTTCATACATAAAAATTGATATGTTCGATAGCGCACAGAAAAAATAGGTGATTTGGCGTATTTCTTATTATTTGGAAAAGTAAGTATCGAGGAGATGCTTAGATATGATAGGTATTGGCTGCAAAGTGTTGTAGGTAATATAGGGGAAAAAGAGCGAATTACTTTTAATCAGGCGCTTCACTCCAGTCAAGTACTGAGCACTATCTATCCAATGCGTTAAGACCTAACCGCCTTATGGAGCAGTTCTACTACATCCAAGGAGCAGCTGGTAAATCAACTGAAAAACTGGTACCAGCGCGCCGAGGGGAGTGAAATCAGTGCATTGTAAGAATTTTCAAGGAAATTACGTTGTTACGACTAACCGTTAGTAAGGAAAAATAAAATGACACTAGGAACAATACTGCTAATCATTGTGATACTGATGCTGCTTGGTGTGATTCCAACGTGGCCACACAGCAGGAGTTGGGGTTATGCCCCAAGTGGCATTCTCGGAACAGTGCTGCTAATTTTGCTCATTCTAATGCTGATGGGTCGAATATAGCGTCTTTCATTTTTTACTAGAGTTTCGAACGAACTTACCCCTTCAGGCTAATAATTTTTAGCCTGGTTTGGTTGTCTCCCTTATACTTTTTTCTTATGTTACGCACTCTATGCAGATAAATTCCTTCTTTAATGCTCACCAAGCCATATGGATACTTGCGTCCAATTGCTTCGCCAAAGCTGGACAATGATTTCATAATGTTTGGTACCGTACAGACTGTGCTTGATGCTGTCATTAGAATTTGACTATTGGTTAGAAAACCATGTGTTCAGTAGGAATGGTCCAGTGGAAGCAACCAAATCCTAAAATGGAGAAATGAAGATGAAACCTTACTATTTTTTTATAATTATAATCGCTGCAACAATTCTGGTGTTACCTGCCTGCGACCAAGTACAAACAGGTACCGACAAAGTAATGAATAAAGTTGATGACGCGCTTGACCGTCGACCCGGCGAGAAAGCCCGTGATGCAGCCGAAGATCTCGGTGATGAGATCGAAGATGCCGGTGGAGAAATCAAGGAAAGCGTTAAAGACGCCACTAATTAGCATACACGCTATGCACAGTCTTTTCCCTGATCTTCGGTATTGCAGATACTGTCATAAATAAACAAGTTATTCCTAGTTGTTGATAACCAGAGGAAAAACTAATTGGGTTATACAGGATTATTAATTTTTATGGCTATGTCGCAATTAACTATTGGTTTTTGTTAACTCTCTAATTGTAC
>CAXBGL010000248.1:0-2014 GCA_963975255.1 uncultured Nitrosomonas sp.
TTAAACGTCTTGATGAATCAAACTATAGTGGGACTACCCATATAGGCAAACTTGGGATTGAGAAGTCCTATGAGTCATTACTACATGGTGATGTTGGACATCAGCAGGTTGAAGTTAATGCTCAAGGCAGAGTGATTCGTGTACTTGATCGTACTGCACCGAAACCCGGAGAGAATCTCCATCTAACGATAGACCTTTCCTTGCAACAGATAGCTATTGATGCACTTGAAAATAGACGTGGTGCAATCGTGGCTATGGATCCACGAAATGGTGATGTCTTAACGTTTGTCAGTTCTCCTGCATACGACCCGAATAAGTTTGTAAATGGAATTGATAGTAAGTCATATAATTCATTATTAGCGTCAAAAGATAAACCACTCATAAACCGCGTAATTCAAGGAAAATATCCCCCTGGTTCTACAGTTAAACCCTTTATGGGCTTAATCGGGTTGGATTATGGTGCGAGAGTGGCTGCAGATGAATCCTGGTGTCCAGGTTGGTTTTCTTTGAAAGGGCATGAGCATCGCTATCGGGATTGGAAAAAGCAAGGTCATGGTCACACTGATCTGCATAAAGCGATTATGCAATCATGTGATGTATATTTTTATACGTTAGCGTATGAGCTTGGGATTGATCGTATTTTTGAAGGTATGTCACGATTTGGTTTTGGACAGATAACGGGCCTTGATATTGGGGGTGAGACAAAAGCCTTAATGCCCTCAAGGGAGTGGAAGCGAGAAGCAATAGGACAGGCATGGTATCCAGGTGAAACATTAATACTGGGTATTGGACAGGGCTATGCTTTAGCAACACCGATGCAACTGGCTAAGGCTACAGCAACGCTTGCAAATAAAGGGAACGTAATCCGGCCGCGACTGGTCTCAAGCACAAGTAATTCAATTACCAATGAAGTAAATGCTTTACCTAATAATTCTGAAAATAAGATCACACTCTCTAATAACGACTATTGGGATGATGTGATTACTTCCATGAAAGATGTTGTACACGGTATCGGTGGTACTGCCTGGCGAAGTGGATTGAATGCCGAATACAACTTCGCTGGTAAAACAGGTACTGCACAAGTAATCGGGATAGCACAGGATAAAGAGTATAAGAAAGAAGAGATTGCAGAAGAGTTTCAAGACCATGCGCTATTCATTGCTTTTGCACCAGTAGAGGCACCAAGAATAGCGATAGCAATTATTGTAGAAAATGGAGGTGGTGGGTCAAAAACAGCGGCACCTATCGCACGTAAAATGTTTGATCACTTTATGAATAATCGAGATTTGATTAATCAATCTGGAAACCGCAGTTGACCGGCCCTGACAGGAACTATGTATTACATTGAATCGCACACACTCAAACGCGTCCAATTGTGGCTTACAGGTTAAAGGATAATTAACTTGGAAGAACAAAGTCTTGGACAGCGCCTGCATATCGATTTTCCATTGTTCTTTGGTATTTTGGTGTTATGTATTATCGGTTTAGTGGTTATTTATAGTGCTGGCGGACAGGATATGAGTCTGGTTTACCGGCAAGCGGTAAAATTATTAATTGCCTTGGTCGGTATGGTAATAGTGGCTCAATTACCTCCAGCAGAAATTGCTAGATGGTCATTTGGACTATATGTGTTTGGCATTGTTCTATTAATTCTGGTTATTTTCTACGGTGATGTCGGGAAAGGAGCCCAGCGCTGGTTAGACTTGAAAATATTTCGTTTTCAACCATCAGAATTGATGAAACTGTCGGTACCTATGATGGTTGCATTTTACCTTGCTGATAAATCACTGCCACCTCGGTTCACGCGAGTTATAGCCGCCTGTGTATTGATAACAATACCGGTTTTGTTAATTGCAAAACAACCAGATTTGGGAACTGCCTTGCTAGTAGCAACTGCCGGGTTCTCTGTTTTATTTATAGCCGGGATTTCATGGCGCCTATTGACAATAATGGGTGGGCTGGGAGCAGCGGGTGCTCCAATACTTTGGTATTTTATGCACGATTATCAGAAGCG
>CAXBGL010000249.1:0-1975 GCA_963975255.1 uncultured Nitrosomonas sp.
TAGGGCAACATCAGGAAGTGTTTACTGCCACGCAGTCTGAACGGGATAGTGTGTTTTACAAAGCGATGAGCGAAGATATCTGCATTCATCGACCTGATTGAAATGTAGCGGTAGCTTCAGGTAACCTTGTTTCATTAAATACGGCAGCGTGATTAATGGCACAGATCAGACTCCATTTTCATCATGAGTTGAATGATTTTATTTCGCCAGTAAGCCGTAATACAGAAATAATTCATACCTTTGATCGAAAAGCTTCAGTTAAAGACATGATTGAATCCTTCAATGTGCCCCATACTGAAATTGATGTGATTCTGGTCAATGGTGTGTCGGTAGATTTTGCTTATATTGTGCAAGATCGTGACGTTATTGATGTGTATCCATCCTGTGAAAATATTCAGGTCAATACATTCGTACGACTTCGTCCCGAATCATCATTATCACTACCTAAGTTTGTGGTGGATGCCAATCTTGGTCGACTGGCACGTTATTTAAGATTACTGGGGTTTGATTGTCTGTACCGCAACGATTATCGCGATGAAAGCGTGGCAAACATTGCGTATGTGCAACAGCGGGCAGTACTTACTCGGGATTGTAAATTATTACACCGCAAGATTATTACGCACGGGTACTTTGTGCGGGCAGAATTGCCTAAAATTCAAATCAAAGAAGTTTTGAAAAGATTTGATTTGTATCACTTGATAAAACCATTAACACGCTGCACGCGTTGTAATGGAAAATTGGTGGAAACGGACAAACAAAGCATTAAGCATCGTCTGCAACCATTAACAAAAAAGTACTACAACAAATTCTTGAACTGTTTAGAATGTGGTCAGATTTATTGGCAAGGCAGCCATTGTGCGCGTGTAAAGTATTTGGTTGACGAGCTACTGGCAAGTGGCTGTTGATGAGTGATGAATAAACTATAATCAGGAGAGTAACGATGCGTTGGCGTGGAAATCGTAAAAGTAGCAACGTGGAAGACCGGCGTAATATGCGTGTCTCAGGACTCAGTGGTTCAAGCGGTACGGGTGTGTTACGTTTGCTTCCCATCGTATTAAAGTTTCTAGGTTTCAAAGGGACTGTCATACTGGTATTGGCTGTGGGTACTTACGGTTTATTTACTGGGAACCTCGGAAATATGTTGGGTGCGCTTGGTTTGCAACAAAGCACTGCCACGATGTCTGCTGAACCACTTCAGGAAACTGCACAAGAAAAAGAACTGGTGGAATTCGTTTCAGTCGTTCTGGCCGATACCGAAGAAACTTGGACCACTTTGTTCCGGGAAAAAGGTAAAACCTATCAGGAGCCACGCCTTGTGCTGTTCCGCGACGCAGTAAAATCTGCTTGTGGAATGGCGCAGTCAGCGACAGGACCCTTTTATTGTCCCAGTGATCAACAAGTCTATATCGATCTGGGTTTTTATGACCAGTTGAAAGAACAGTTTGACGCACCTGGGGATTTTGCTCAGGCCTATGTCATTGCCCATGAAGTCGGTCACCATATCCAAACTTTGCTGGGTATATCCAGCCAAGTACTTGCCGCGCGCAATAAATTAAACGAAGTAGACGGTAACAAGCTTTCTGTTCGGCAGGAATTACAGGCAGATTGCTTCGCGGGTGTTTGGGCCAACCATGCCGACAGTGCGCGACAACTACTCGAAGCCGGTGATGTCGAAGAAGGCCTCACTGCTGCGAGCGCTATTGGTGATGATACGTTACAGCAACAATCACAAGGATATGTAAGGCCGGATTCATTTACCCATGGCAGTTCAGCACAACGAATGAAATGGTTTAAAATTGGTTTGGCAGGCGGTGACATGGACAGTTGTGATACATTCAATAACTGATAGGTCGCTAGCCCAAGAACAAATAAGTTTGCGTAGACCCAAATTTTGAGTTTTGGTTATCGAACTATTTTGTTAACTTTGAAGTTATTTTCCCATACACGCTGTATGTCGTACTCAAGCAGCTTGTCC
>CAXBGL010000250.1:0-1751 GCA_963975255.1 uncultured Nitrosomonas sp.
AACTGTTAGAAACAGTTAATTATACTTCTAACAGAGTTTTCACACAGCCTGGGTCACCAGGGTATATGATGGCGACACAATTGTACTGGATAGTGATCAACGTGTTCGTTTATTAGGTGTTAATACCCCTGAAGTGGAAAGCCGTCATCGCAGCGATGAACCCGGCGGTACTGCTGCAAAAGCGTGGCTACAAGCACAACTAGAAAATGAACAGGTTTATCTGGAATTTGATCAAGAAAAACAAGATCGATACAAACGATTACTGGCTCATTTGTATCTGTCAAATGGAAAACATCTCAATGCAGAGTTGCTGGCAAACGGATTAGCTACAGTAAATTTAATCCCACCAAATTTGCGCCATGCAAAAATCTTAATTAGGGCACAGCAACGCGCAGAACAGCAAGGGCTTGGAATTTGGTCTATGCCCGCATACAAACGACTTCCAATCAGTCAAATTTCTACAAACCCTCGCGGTTGGCGCCGTTACATTGGAACACCTAAATCAATCAAACGCACTCGAAAATATACCCGCCTAATTTTTAATAACAAGGCTAATGTTCGTATAAACAATAATAATCTGAATTTGTTTCCTGCATTAGAAACTTACCTAGGCAAGCCTTTAGAAATTCGAGGGTGGGTATCTCGAAAAAAAGATCAATATTCGATTCTAATTCGTCATCCCAGCGCGCTGGTTTCTCAGTAAAGGGGCTATCAACACCTAAAAACCACCATAGCGAGAACGCTTCTGCCAACTAATTCTGGGAAGAATTAAGCCCAGTAGCAAACCCACAAACAACACCAACGCGCCGGCAATAAACCAATCTCTTTCTTTACCACTGGTTAATGCATTATTCTCTTGCTGCAATGCATTGACACGTGTCTCAGTTTCAGTCAATTGTTGACTCAATTCCTTATTTTGCATATCGATTGCCAGTACATCTGCAGCAGTCCGTTTTATCTTTGCCAACTCATCTTCCAAACGTTTATTCTCACCATCAAGGTCTACAATGCGTTTGCGCGCATCATCGTATTCATTTTTTATAGAATTTAACTGAGTACGCATACTGCCACCTTCGGCCGTCGTATTCGTCAACTGTTTCGTCAGTTTCTCCAACTGAGTTCTTGCAGCTGGCTCCTTCATGAGATAGCGACTCAGCACCCAGCCTTCAGTGCCTCCTTTTGTCTGGACTTTTGTATAACCTTTCTCAGAATCATGCTCTAATACTTCCAATGAAGTTCCACTATAAACCATACGCTGAATGGCATGACTACCACTCGGGCCACTACGTAATAAAATTTCGAATCGATCCGTAACGTAGCGTGTTTCTGCCTGTGCCAATAATGGCAAGTATAAAAAACAAATGAGGCAAACCTGGAATAATATTAGCGCATCTTTTTTCATTGAATTTGACTACTAAAATATAAATTATAAACGGATATCACAATGTAAATACATCCAAAAACCTAACCACTAACTAAATAAAATGAATGTTGAACCTCTCAACTGTTCATATAAAAAAATACCATAGATCGATTATGGCATCTCATAATCCGTGGTTAATATTTCCAGCAAATGTCTATTCGCATCACGAAAATAGACCCCACGTCCACAATAAAGATGATTAATTGTCATGTCCTCGGATTCATAAGGACCACTGCCATAACTAATACTACCATCTTCCAGACGTTGAAAAATTTCGTCAAACTCCCGATCAGAAACCTTGAATGCATAATGATGTGACTCGAATTTC
>CAXBGL010000251.1:0-1615 GCA_963975255.1 uncultured Nitrosomonas sp.
ATCTAACTGGAAAATATAATTATATATCCAATTGAGTTTTCACACAGTCTGGGCCGATGATGTTGTAAAACTCGTTAATTTACAGTCCAACCTACCTGTAGGTGGCGAATTACAATTCAAGCTGCTATTATCGCCTGGGTACAGTTAACTTGACAGTGCCTTCGCCATGCACTGGATAGAAACCCAAGTTTTTTAGACTAGCTCGATCCGTAATTCATGGCCTAAAACTCGCGCAGCATTAGCAAGTGTATCCACCTGAATCCTGTGGTTATTCGGGTCGAGTATGCGGTCAAGCTGACTCCGGCTTGTTTTCATTGCCTTAGCCATTTGATTTTTGCTCATCTTCTTAGCGGTCATGGCCTGTTCCAACTGCCACGCCAAAGTGCGCTTAATCGCTATCGCTTGGGTTTCCTCAAACGTGCCTTGGTCTTTCAGGAAACTATCAAAATCTGAGCCGATATGTCCTTTTTTACTCATGGTGCAATCTCCTTTTTTCGTTTCTCCGCAAGGTCAAAATCTGGTTTTGAGGTCTTCTGGGTCTTTTTCACAAAGCTGTGTAGTAAAACCATGCGTTCTTCGACCATGGCAAATATCACGCGGGCAATACGCCCATGACTGATATTCGAGCGAATTTCCCACATCCCTTTTCCGAGCGATTTACACAACGGCATTCCAACAGGCCAGCCATATTCTGCGGTGGCAATGTCATGCCCAACAGTGCGCCGATCTTCATCATCTAAATCTAATAGCCATTCCCGTACTGGCTCATTTCCGCTTGATGTTGCGTAAAATGAAGCGGGGAGTTTTTTAAAATTGCTCGATGTCCCTTGCATAGCCTACTGTACCACACAAGGTTCATACGTTCATAGGAAATGTAGTTTTTACTTGAAGTGGACATGATTGGATAGCCGTAATAAATGCCAACTTTTGTAGTTATAAGTGTAAAATTTAACGAGATAGAAACCAATCTTTTTCATTCTGAGAAGTAAAAACTGGCTGTATCGCAGGGTGGAGTTGTTTTTTGGGGTTTTGTTGTCAATCAGTGTGACAAAAATGACGGTTATTGGCGAGCGTTGACGAGCACTGGCGAGTGTAATAGTTATAAAATTGGCGTATTAATACACCTGTTAATCCGTAGGTCCCAGGTTCGAGCCCTGGTCGGGGAGCCAATTAATCAAAGCGTTATCTGACTCACTGTTCTGCTTCCCTTCGGAAATGTGACAAAAATGTGACAGCGGTATCACATTACCACCCTTTTCTGCTTCAATCCGAGATGCAGCGTTTGCTAAATTTTCAGTCGCAAACTTGGCATAACGATCAACCATGCTGCGTGACTTCCAGCCACCCAAATCCTTCAATTCATCACAGCTGGTACCAGCCTGTCGATGCCATGAAGCCCAGGTATGGCGTAAATCATGAAACCTGAAATCTTCAATCCCCGCTTTCCTAAGCGCATTCATCCAAGCCGTATTGGTTAAATCCCAAAGAATTGGTTGACTTTGATAAGTAAAACAAAATTGCGCGTGATTCCCCTTTTGTTCCTGTAAAACAGTGACTGCAGGTTCTGTCGCAAATATTCGTAAAGTGCAAAGCCACACTTATCTGCGGGCACAGT
>CAXBGL010000252.1:0-1594 GCA_963975255.1 uncultured Nitrosomonas sp.
ATATATATACACGCATACATATACACATATAGGCAGGCCCGTGTTCCTTCTAATAAAAAAAAACGAACAATTGTTTGACTTACATAATTATCTGTAGTAGGGATTAGGAGGGAATAATCCCACAACACAAATAACGAGGTAAACAATGACACTTAAAACAGATAACAGATTAGTAGGATTTGAAGCAGAAGTCAGTTTAAGAGGAAGTGACTGTAATAGCTTAGAGCAGGTCCAACAATTTTATAGAAATAGTGAATTAACTGGTGCTAAATTTGTATACGATGGTAGCGAAGGCGTTGATGTAGAAATGGTTATGTCACCGATGCTTTTAAATCAACAAGGTAAAGAGACAATAAAAAAGCATTTACAATTTTTATCTAGATTAGGAATTAAGGACGAAAACGATAGATCAATTAACTCAGGTTGCGGCTTGCACATTCACGTTTCAAATGCGTTCATAAAAGATGGCATAAATGAAACGCACATGATTGCAGAATTTGCACAGGCTCAAAGAAATAGCACTTCATTTGATGCAATAAAAGAACGGTACCTAAAAGAGCCAATGGGAACCGTTTGCGTAATTGATATTTTAAATAGATATAGAGACAATTGGAAAAAGTTTGATAGCCAATTTCCAGATAGTAGGACTAATAATGATCACGCTAGTTATTTACCTGATGGAATAATAGCAGGTGACACTATTTCGCAAATAAGAGATCGTTTTACCCATGGCAAATATACAGTGGTTAATTTAGTGCCGTGGACTACTAAAGGTACTATCGAATTTAGACAAGCTTCAGGTACTCTAAACTTTGATAAAATGTGGAATTGGGCAGAGCAAATTGTAACACTGGTAAATCATACCTGCATCAACCGCGTAGGATACAAACAACAGCAAGTAGAAACGCCATCAATAGCACCTTTCAGATCACAGCACGAACGCAATGCAATGTGCTATCTAATGGCGCGTAGAGAAGGTGGCGTTTCAACAGTAGAATTGATGGATGCTACTGGCTGTAATGATCGCAATATCCGACAAGCTTTTAGTGATATCAGAAGCCGTATGGAACGTGATGGTTTTGACCGAACTGGTGCCGTAATTCAACATGATCAAATGAGCAACGGCCATCGATATGGAAGCGGTACACATTTGAACGGTTATGAAATCCCAATGACAATTTCCAGTAATGAAATGAGTGATGAATTGATGGCAGAAAATGTCATAGGCAACCCATCAATATGGGCAGAGATATCCGACGAATTATTTACATGGTGGCAAACAAGAATTGCAGAATTGAGATCGTAAATAATTCGTAAAAATATTCTCATAAAAATAAAGAGCGCCAGAAATGGCGCTTTTTTTATGCCATCGCACCAAGCACCTTTTTCCTTTCCCGCACCTTTGGGTTAACTCGAACAGTTGTTCGGGTTGTACGAGGCGCTCTGTGGCTCTCAGGTACCCTATGGGATTTAATGGGTTGGGGTCGGGGTCTTATATATTACTGTGGACCACCCTTTTTATGAGTTGATCGGGAGCTGGGGCTTTAACAGAGTTTTACTCAAACGATTACCCCAAAAAAAATTTTATAAAAAA
>CAXBGL010000253.1:0-1517 GCA_963975255.1 uncultured Nitrosomonas sp.
CTATCGGCCGATATTTTGCACGCTATCTCTGATCAGGGATATACAACGCCGACTCCAATCCAGGCGCAAGCGATTCCAGCAATACTGGAAGGTAAAGATGTAATGGGGGGCGCACAAACGGGTACAGGTAAAACTGCTGGATTTACATTACCGTTGCTGCGTCGACTTGAAATTCATGCAAACACCAGTATGTCTCCAGCAAAACATCTCACTCGAGCATTAATCCTGGTGCCAACACGGGAATTGGCGGTACAGGTGCATGAAAGTGTCAAGACCTATGGTAAATACTTAACACTTAGATCTGCAGTGATTTATGGTGGCGTCAATATGGATTCACAGATACAAGAGCTGCGCGCTGGTGTGGAAATTCTGGTCGCAACGCCGGGTCGCTTATTAGACCATATTCAGCAGAAAACACTAGTTTTATCTAAAATTGAGATATTGGTATTAGACGAAGCGGATCGTATGTTGGACATGGGTTTTTTGCCTGACCTAAAACGCATACTTGAGTTAATACCCGAGCAACGTCAGAGTTTAATGTTTTCGGCTACTTTCTCTGTAGAGATTAAGAAGCTAGCAAATAAACTATTAAAACAACCCATTCTGGTTGAGGTTGAAAAACGTAGTTCAATCAGTGAATTGGTGACACATGTTGTGCACCCTGTGGAACAACGCAACAAGCAAAAGTTATTGGTGCAGTTGATTAAGCAACAGAATATGAAGCAGGTATTGATATTTATGCGCACCAAGCAGGGTGCCAATCAGTTGGCGCAACAGTTGGCGCGTAGTGGTATCACAACTACAGCCATTCACGGTGACAGAAATCAACTTCAGCGTACTCAAGCACTGGATGATTTTAAACAAGGTGTGGTGCAAACTCTGGTCGCTACTGATGTGGCTGCACGTGGATTAGATATCGAAGATTTGCCACATGTGGTTAATTTTGAATTACCACATAATCCTGAGGATTATGTGCACCGTATAGGGCGTACAGGGCGTGCAGGCGCAAAGGGTTGCGCGATTTCTCTGGTATGTGAAGAAGAAAATGAATTTCTGCTGGGTATTGAAAAACTTTTAAATAAAAAGCTTTTGGTCGAGGAAATTGAGGGGTTTGGGCAAAAAAATATACAGTGCAGCGCTACAACTACTGAAGTTTCACGCAGTAAGCCGGTACAGAAGAGAAAGAAGGATTATCAAACCAAATTCCGTGGGGAGGTAGTGCGGTCTAATAGCGCAAGGGGAAATAGTAATAAGGGCCACAGCGTACAAGATCCATTATTTACGCAGCCTTATGTTCCGTCAGTAGACGCTGAAGCAGCATTAGCGAAGCAGTCTGCTTTGGATAAGAAATTTTCTCATAATCGAAATACACGGCATAACAAACCATTACCTGCTTTATTTATTCCTCCGGTGGTTGATAAACAAAAATAGGTAACGCGTTACCACACATGATTTCCCTGTATTAACTTGTGATTCCCCGTGGTCTTGCCACGGGTATCTAATTAGTCTTTAGAATG